>CALMWN010000194.1 GCA_937873555.1 uncultured Clostridia bacterium | reverse complement strand
AAGTAGCTTAAGAGCACAGCTTGGCATTGTAGAATGTCAGGTTGTTTCTTCTCATGAAGTTTTTGCTCCAACACCTGAGCCTGAAATGCTTTGCTCTGAATCTCAAAATAACGATTCTTTGTTATCTATCATCAATAATATGTCAGATTCCATGGATAAAATCAAGTTGTTCATGTCGCTCTTTAAAGGCCGTGATGATGTTTATGCAAAAAGATGGGAGAACCCTAAGAAGGGCACTGCTGGTTATTCACCTGCATGTGATAACGAATGGAAACCGGGTATTTGCCAGAAGGCGAAAACAAAATGTGCGAACTGCACGTACAAAAACTATCTTGCCCTAAATGAGAAGGTTATTGGTGATCATTTACGAAGCCGAAACAATTTCGTTGCCGGGTTATATCCTATGTGTCCTGATGAAACCTGTTACTTTTTAGCTATTGATTTTGATGATGGAGAATGGCAGAAGGATGTAACGACACTAAGAGAAGTATGTACAGAGTTTAAAATCCCTATTGCAGTTGAGCGTTCGCGATCAGGTAAAGGAGCTCATGTATGGTTCTTCTTTGAAAGTTCTTTACCAGCTTCCCTTGCAAGGAAATTTGGAAGTGCATTGCTTTCTTATGCCATGAATAAGCGGCATGAAATAACTTTCAAATCATATGACCGGTTTTTTCCTAATCAAGATACCATGCCAAAGGGCGGCTTGGGTAATCTGATTGCCTTACCGCTGCAGAAAGCTGCAAGGAACAATAATAACAGTGTTTTTATTGACGAAAATTTTCAACCGTATGATGACCAGTGGGCATTTTTATCTTCAATTCATAGGCTTTCAGAAGATAATATTGAACTACTCATATCAAACCTATGCTACGGAAACGAGCTTGGGGTATTAAGGAAGGACGAGGAAGAAGCACAAAAACCCTGGGAAACAAGCAGAGTGAAATTGACAAAAGATGACTTCCCAAAAGAAATTGAAATTGTTAAAGCCAATATGTTGTTTGTACCAAAAGCGGGGTTTTCTCAAAGGGCATTAAATTACTTAAAGCGGTTGGCGGCCTTTAAAAATCCGGAATTCTATAAAGCTCAAGCAATGCGGATACCAATCAAAAAAATGCAGCGGATCATATCTTGCGCTGATGAAACAGCGGAATATCTCTGCCTCCCAAGAGGATGCGAAAATGAACTAAAAGATGCATTTAAAGAGAAAGACAGCATTGTTCATTTTGTTGAAAAGACAAATTGTGGTAGGTATATTGCTGTTGAATTCAACGGCAGCCTAAGGGATGAACAGCCGCAGGCGATTGAAAAGCTTTTAAGGTTTGACAACGGGGTACTTTCGGGTACAACAGCTTTTGGTAAAACCGTTGTAGCTATAAAGCTTATCGCTGAAAGAAAAGTTAACACATTGATTCTGGTTGACAAGGTTAGTTTAGTTGCACAGTGGAGAAAAAGACTTACGGACTTTTTAATTATAAATGAAAGCTTGCCGGAAACAAAGGAAGTAAATAAGAGAGGACGGAAAAAGGCAAGGAGCATTATAGGACAGTTGGGAGCAGGAAAAGATAGTTTAAGTGGAATAATTGATATTGCAGTAATGCAATCATTGAACAGGATGGGCGAAGTAAAGGAATGTGTAAAAAATTACGGCATGGTTATTGTAGATGAGTGTCACCATGTTTCTGCTTTTAGTTTTGAAGAGGTATTAAAAAGCGTTAATGCAAAATATGTTTATGGCTTAACGGCAACTCCTACCAGAAAGGATGGCCACCATCCGATAATATTTATGCAGTGTGGACCTATACGCTTCAGGGATGATGCCAAAAAGCAAGCTGAGAAGCGCCCATTTGAACACTATATCATACCGAGATTTACATCCCTCAGAGTACCAATTGATAAGGAAGAAAAGGACGTGACCATTCAGGAACTGTACTCAGAAATTGTAGTAAATGAAATGAGAAATCAGCTTATTATCGATGATGTAGTCAGAAGCCATGAACGTGGCAGGAACTGTGTCGTTTTGACCGAAAGGACAGCACATGTTGAGTTTTTAGCCAAGGAGCTTGGCAAAAGGATTCCTGATGTTATTTCCGCTACAGGTGGCATGGGCACAAAGGAAACCAGGGAGACCATGGCTAGAATAGCCGATACACCAGTAGAAAGGCCATTGACTTTAGTGGCAACAGGTAAATATATAGGTGAGGGCTTCGATGAACCCCGGCTTGATACTTTGTTTTTAGCGATGCCTATTTCATGGAAAGGAACCCTGCAGCAGTATGCAGGAAGGCTCCATAGACTATTTGATGGAAAAAATGAAGTGCAAATCTATGATTATGTAGATGTCCATGTACGCATGTTGGAGAAAATGTATAGCAAACGCCTTACAGGATATGCTTCAATCGGTTATAAAGCAAAAGGTGAAAGTATTACAACAGAGTCCATGGATATTATTTTTAATAAGAGTAACTTCCTGCCGGTTTATTCTAATGACGTAATTAACGCATCAAAGGAAATCTTGATAGTCAGTCCGTTTGTTACAAAGAAGCGCAGTCTTAACATGATGCAGAGCTTGGAAATAGCTTTAGCAAATAGGGTGAAGGTAATTGTATTGACCAGACCGATAGAGGATTTCCAAGGAAAAGACATGACCTCTCTGCGAGAGACCTTAGACATCTTAAAAAGTGCCGGCATAAGTTTGGTCTTTAAATCAAACATACATCAGAAATTTGCAGTTATAGACCAAAAAATAGTATGGTATGGGAGTATAAATCTGTTAAGCTTTGGCAGTGCAGAGGAAAGCATAATGAGACTTGAAAGCCCCAATATAGCAAATGAGCTGATAAAAAGTACAGATAAATGAAGAAAGGATAATATCAAATTGATTTTTGATACATTATGTATCGAAAATCAATTTGATATTGTATTTTATGAGTAGAATATGATATACTATTAGCAGGAGGTGTATCATATGCAAGAATTTATTGTTCGTATTCAAAAGACTGAACTTAATAACTTTAAAAACGTAGAACATGGAGCATTTAACTTTGCATGCAACTCAAAAGAAGATATTTTTGAATATGGATCGGATATTCTAGGTATTTATGGACAGAATGGATCTGGAAAGACAGCATTTATTCGTTCTCTTGCTGTTCTAGATGCATTATTATCTGGAAACCGTTTACCTAAGGATATTTTAAATTATATAACAGTCGGAGAGGACAGTTCCCATATTATTTTTGAGTTCAGTGTTACTAACAATATCTACTATTACAAAGTTGTGTACGAGTTTGAATTTCAAAAGAGGCTTTCTGATTCTATTGACGAAGAAGATCAGGATCAAAACCCTGTAGTTGTTTCACATGAAAAATTAAGCTTCTCTCTTTTAAAAGATGGAAAATGGAGTAAATTTCAAACCATTATAAATTATGATTATTCAGCTGATGAAGTTTTTACCCCGAAAGTTAAATTTGTTGAATTTACTAATCAAAATCAAAATGTGATTGATGAATTACGTCTGGCTAAAAAGTATGCTATTAAGCAGTCCAGCTCTTTCATTTTTTCTAAAGATGCGTACAAACAAATTATAAAAAGTTGTTCCAATGAAGACTATAAGAATATTATCATGGCGCTTTCCATATATGGAAAGTTTAACCTGTTTATTATAGATAATCGCAACACCGGACTGATAAATGCTAATGTTGCGTTGCCATTCAGTTTTAAAATCAATGAGGAAAACTCTTTATCCATGGGAAGCATTGCAATTAAACTGAATAGCCCATCAATAATACCGGAAGAGATTTTTTCCATTATCAATGGTGTTATTGAAACTATGAATACTGTACTAAACAAAATAATACCAGGATTTTCAGTTATGCTTGTCAATCTAGGAAAGCAACTTATGTCAGACGGAAAAACCGGAGTCACTGTTGAATTGGTTTCAATAAAAAATGAAAAGAAAGTTCCGTTGAAGTATGAATCCGACGGTATTAAAAAAATTATTTCCGTCCTGCAGATGCTGATTTCTATGTACAATAATCCATCAATGACATTAGCAATAGATGAGCTTGATTCAGGAATATTCGAATACCTGTTGGGCGAAATTCTAAAAATTGTAGAGGAATCAGGTAAGGGGCAGTTGATTTTTACCTCTCATAACCTAAGACCTTTAGAGACGCTTCATAAGAAGTCTATTATTTTTACTACAGCAAATCCTCAAAATAGATATATTCGTTTAACAAATGTAAAAACGAACAATAATTTCAGGGACTTTTACTTCCATGATATTATTTTAGGTGGTCAAAAAGAATGTACTTATGAACCGACTAATAGTTTTGCCATAAGTCGGGCGTTTCGAATGGCAGGTGAGGTACATGAAAGCTAAAAAGATTATTCTTTTTGTGGTTGAGGGGATTACAGATAAAATCTGTCTTGGTTATATATTAGACCAATTGCTCAGTGACCATTTGGTAAAATTTCAGTTAACAGATGGTGATGTTACCACTCTAAATGGAAACAATTCCACCAATATTTCTGCCAAAATAGGCAATATCGTAAAAGCTTTTAGCGGTAATATTTTTAAACCCAACGACTTTTTGGAGATTGTACATTTAGTAGATATGGATGGAGCATATATTTCAGAAGACAAAGTAGTACATGGGGAGTATGAAAAGCCTTTTTACACCAATGATAATATTTTGACTAATAATGTTATACGTATGCAAATAAGAAACAAACAGAAATCAGGTATTTTGAATAAGCTGATTACTTTAAACAAGGTTTGGGGGACTATTCCTTACAGTGCTTATTTCTTCTCCTGCAACCTTGACCACGTGTTACACAACAATCCGAATTTATCACGACAGGAAAAAAACCAATATTCAGAACGATTTGAGAAGGAATATGCTGAACAACCATTAAAATTTGTGGAGTTTTTGAACGACAGCCAGTATGCTGTAGCTGGAAGTTATCTGGATACATGGAATTTTATAAAAATTGATACTCATTCACTACAAAGGTTCACAAACTTTCATATGTATTTTAGAAATCCTAAAAATGACCGAGAGTATATGAAAGCTCTGGAGCTTGTTAGTAGGTCCATTGAAGGAAATGTAGGCGCGAAATCGGAAACATGAGATAATATGGTTAAATAAATTGTTCCTTCAAAAGTTTTGCCTCATTTAGTAATTGTTGAGCAGGAAATTTATGATAAGGCTCAAGAAATTGCCCGTGAACGTTCAAAGAAACATGAGGAAAACAGGACGGTGCCGGTTAACACTAGGGGCCTATCACTTCTTTCTGGAAATGCCTATTGCGGTCATTGTGGTTCAAAACTCACACTTACTACCAATGGAAGCTGATATGTCAATAAAAATGGTGAAGTCACAAAGAGAAAGCGAATTCGCTATGTCTGCTACAATAAGACCAGGAAGAGGTGCAATTGTGACGGACAGACCGGCTACACGATGTCAATCCTTGATAAGACGGTGGAAGATGTTATTCATCAGCTTTTTGACAAATTGAAAAGCATTCCTGAAAATGAAATCGTGAGCCAAAAATATCAGGAAACAGTCAAAGCGGTGCAGATAAACCTCAATAAGGCAAAAACGGACTTTGCAAAGGTTACTAAAGAATTATCCGATTACAAGGCAGAAGTAGTAAAGGTTATACGTGGTGAGAGCAGCTTTTCGTCAGATTTGCTGAATAGTCTGATAGCCGATGCACAGGAAAAAAGTAACGAGGCTGAAAAGACTATTGCAATTCTGCAAAATGAGCTGGAGGATAGCAAACGAATGCTTACTGAAATTAAAAGTCAGTACAGTAAAGCTATCAGTTGGTCAGAAATATTTGACGAAGCAGATATTGAAGCCAAAAAAATGATTGTCTCCTATCTTATTAAAAAGGTATCGGTAAGACGGGGCTATGATGTTGATATTGAGTTCAACATTGATTTCGAGCAGTTTAGCATAGGTATGGATAAAAAATAAACGCATTTTGGGGTATGTTACCGTTTAGTCTGGGAGAGTGCCACACTGGCAGTGTGGAAGTCGAGAGTTCAAATCTCTTTAGCTCCACCAAAAACAATAAACTCAGTTCAATGTAAAAGTTGGACTGAGTTTTTCTATGTAAACAATAAGCCATAGGGTCAAATCTGACTTTATGGCTTTTGTTATAAGTATGTGGGATAGCAGGTTGATGACATAAATTAAAAAAGCAAAGGAGAATTATTATGTCAAAATGCAAAATTATACCAATAGCTAATCAAAAAGGCGGTGTGTCCAAAACAACAAGCGTCCGTAACCTTGCTGTCCAAAGACAACGCAAAGGAGCCTGTCACCAGTACTGATGAAATCAGCTATCATATCTTGCACAAGGGCATTTTCGGCATGGCGCCGGGGGACAAACGGCTGCTGGAATACCTTTTGGCTCTGCCCGATTCAAAAACAGAGCTTTTTAATCAGACGGAACTGCAACAGATTTACACCCTTGCCATTGCCGCCGGACAGTCGGGCGATATGGATAAAGCTGCGCTTAAAACCATAGAAACTATCGTGTATAAGCTGGACAAAGCGCTTCCTGCCCCTCTTGAAGTTGCAGAAAATGTGCAGGAAATTTGTAACGAACTGGAGGTGTGACATTTGCCTATGGCACAAACGGCAGTGAAAACCCTTCATTTTACCGAGGAACAGATTGAACAGGCCAACCGGGTGAGCTTGGTAGAGCTTGCACAGCAGTATGGCTTCAAGCTGGAAAACGGAGGGCGCAAAGCCTTCCATGCCCAGAATTCCGGCGGGTTATATATCTTCAAGGACAGCAACCGCTTCTATCATTGGGGCTCAGATTCAAAGGGCGGAGCTATTGATTTCGTGATGAAATACAGCGGCAAGACCTTTGTCGAAGCTGTGGCACAGCTGATTGGAGAAAGCTATGAGCCATATATCAGGGAGCGTACCCCTTATACAAAGGAAGAAAAAGGTCCGCTGGTATTGCCCGAAAAAGCGCAGAATTTCAAACGCGCCTATTGGTATCTCGTTTCCGTGCGCGGCATTGAGCCGGAAATCGTCAGCCATTTTATGAATGCCAAAATGATTTTAGCCAACGAAAGCCCCATAGACTTAATGAGCCATGCGACACTTGCCAAGGTTTTTTACGGTCAGGACTGGAAGCAGGACCACCGCATATCCCTCGGCTGCCTGTGGGACGGTGCTCTTGAACGCTATCTGCAAAGCCATCCTGAAATCAAGCGGATCGTTTTTGCGGTAGATAACGACTACCTCTCCAGCGATAAGGATGGAGCTTTTGTTAACTGGGGACAGAAGGCGGCTGCCAAATGGTGCGGTATGTATAGCGAGAAAGGCTATGAATGTGCTATACACCGGCCTCATCTAAAGGACTTCAACAAGGATTTGACCGAAATGCGCAAAGGCAGGACACCGGAGGATTTAGACCGTCAGCGGGAAACCGAACTTCAGGCCGAGTTTGAAAAGAATGCCGTGGAGGAACCGCCCGATGAACAGGAGGATGAATATGAGCGTTGAGGGCATTCCCCCATCCATTTTTTTCTGCCTGAGTTGGTGCCGAGGTATGAGTATGAGAATGAAGAAAACGGCTAAAACAGGAGCGGTAACTTTTTTAGGAAGATGTATTGCTTTCGTTGAAACAACTGGCAAAAATACGGTATAATAAATTGAGTAGATTTGTTACTAAAAAAGCACGTAAGGAGTTTTGACATATGGAACCTAAATACCGCATGACGGTTGAGCAAAACATTTTTGTTGCGAAACGGAATATTATTGATTATATCTGGAAAAGCGCAAAATTAGAGGGTTTGGCTGTGACATACCCTGATACGGAGGCCATCTATAACGGAATGAGCGTCTCCGGTGTAAAGGTGTCCGAAATTATCGCTGTCAACAATCTAAAGCATGCCTGGCAGTTTGTTTTGGAAAATCTAAGCTACCCGATAGACTATCCGTATATCTGCAAAATAAACCAACTGGTGGGCGGTGACAACCTTATCATTAACGCCGGATTTTTGAGGAAGGTTCCCGTAACTATAGGCGGTACATCATGGCGTCCGGACATACCCATCGAGTCGCAAATTAAGGAAGAACTGTCTGGGATTCATGATATCGAAAATCCTACGGACAGGGCAATCACTTTAATGCTATATCTCATGTGGAAGCAGATGTTTCTTGACGGGAACAAACGGACAGCTATGCTTGCGGGCAATCAGGTGATGATTTCGTCCGGCTGCGGTGTTATTTCCGTTCCTATTGAGCGGCAGAGGGATTTTACAACCATGCTGGTGCAATTCTATGAGTCGAATGATATGGAGCCGCTGAAAGCCTTTGTGTATGACTACTGTATCGACGGAATTGCGTTTGAGCCTGCGGAAGAATTAGAATCCCATTTTGAGAACTATTATGAGAACGAGAACGATGAAGATTTAGAACAATAATCAAAACATGATGAAGGCGTTGCGAGAAAGCAACGACTATTTTTTTCGCTCTGTCGTATAGGCGGAGCTTTTTTATTTGGAGTTGAAATTCTACATACTCATGGTAAGGCAAATAAGGTTTAAAATACTTTTCTTTCATCCGAACAAAAACCGCCCCGCAGGGCGCCCCGTACCCAAAGGACACAGCGAAGCCTGCCCTTTGGGTTAAGGCAGGAATAGATTTGTGAAACAAATCGTCAAAACGGCTTGCCGACAGTGTCGGCAACGTTGTTAAAACCCTATATACATTGTTAGTTTTTTGTTAAAGCGAAAGGAGTACTTAATGGAACGCTGGCAGTTGGTACAGCGCCAGAATTTCCCGCTTGATGCAAAGATAATATTAACAGAGAAAAGAATCCGTGAGTGGGTGGATTACTACGGAACCTATGTAAGCTACTCCGGCGGCAAGGATTCCACTGTTCTTCTGGACATTTGCCGCCGTCTGTATCCTTCCATGTGGGCGGTATACTGCGATACGGGTCTGGAGTATCCCGAAGTACGGGAGCATGTAAAGCAGACACTCAACGTGGAATGGCTGAAACCTAAAATCCCTTTCAAGGAAGTTTTGCAGAAATACGGCTATCCCATCATCTCAAAGGAGTATGCCGACTATATCCACCGGTTACAGCGGTCACCGGACAATGAAGCGATCCGCAATAAAGTGATTAACGGGATCTGCGTTAGTGGACGGCCAACCAGTTTCAAGCTACCGCAGAAGTGGCACTACCTCATCGACAGCGGGATTAAAATCAGCGCGGACTGCTGCGGAGTAATGAAGAAATCGCCGTTGAAATCCTTTGAAAAGAAAAACAAATTATTCCCCATTATTGGTGTGATGGCGGCAGAGAGCAAGCGCAGGGAACAGAATTATTTGAAAGACGGTTGCAATGCCTTCAACCTGAAACGGCCCCAATCCCGCCCGCTGTCCATATGGACGGATCAGGATATCTTACAGTACATTGTCATGGAAAAGTTGCCCATTGCAAAATGCTACGGCGAAGTCGTACCGGCTGGCGGGCAGCTTTCTTTATTTGACCCGCCGCTGCTGGAAACCACCCTATGCAAGCGCACGGGCTGTGTCTACTGTGGCTTTGGCTGTCACCTTGAGAAGGAGCCCAACCGTTTTCAAAGGTTAAAAGTGACCCACCCCAGGCGATGGGAGTATTGCATGAAGCCTATGGAAATGGACGGACTGGGCATGAAGCCGGTGCTGCTTGCCTACGGTGTAAAAATCGAATAAAGGGAAGGAGCTTTTACGATTATGGAACAGGATATTACCATTAAGCAAAAAAATTATGAGAAGGCTTCCCGGCTTTTAGGGGAGCTCTTCGACGCTGACTCGGATATCACGGAACAGATTAACAGATGCATCCAACAATACGGGGCCTGTGGATTTTTCAAAAACCTTGAAGTCTTCGATTTTTCAGGAGATGTTTTTGAAAAATTGCAGGCTGTCAGAATGGTGCTGTTTGGAATGGGTGAAGAAGATATGACAGCCATAGAAAAGCATGAAGAACCGAAGGGCGGTGCAAGGCTGTGAAGAAAAACTATGATGAGGTGCATGCCTCCAACTTCATAAAAGGTATCAACCGCCTTACGGGAATTTCTGAAAGCAAGCTGAAAAAATATGCCGCAGAAAACAATCTCTTTAATGTGCTGGAGCACCCCAACACCATCGACCCCAACAAACAGCAGCTTGAAAAAATCTATGTCCTGAATGAGTTTTACATAATTAATTGTATGAACGAAAGAACAGATGAAATTGTCAACGACGCAACTGCAAATAATAAGACGTTTAGGGAACTAACACAAAGAATAATTCCTATATTGGATACCATCAGGAATACTTTACCGTCAGAATACAAAGAACTTTTTGAAGAACTGGAAGATATTCTGGATAAGCGTGAACTAATAACGTATAGAATGCTGTATAAGCAAGGTTATAAAACCCAATGAACAGTAAAGGCGTTCCTTTAAAAGGAGCGCCTTTTAAGAAGAGGTGATTAGATTTATGGCAATTGATCCGGCAACAGCAAAGTTACTTGCACAGGCGGCCTTAAAGCTTGCAACCGATGAGAAGGCAAGAAAAAGGCTGTTTTTTATTGTTCTTACGCCTTTGTTTTGCGTAATTTTCATCTTGACAACCTTTGTCTATATTCTTACCCACCCGCTGGAGTTTTTGGGTGAGTTTTTCGACAGCCAGGCCATTACCGAGGTAGAGCATTTGCAAAACGATTACGGGATGTACCAGTACCTTTCGGCAAAGGATTACGAAAACGGTGTAACCTCTTATGAGGGCGTGACCTTCACTAGCGGAGCCACAACGGTGGTGTACTACAACCAGGGAGATGAACGGTTTAGAGACAAGCCCTACGGGACGGATAACATCGGAGGGTATGGCTGTGGCCCCATTGCAATGGCTATGGTGTTTAATATTGGAGGTGTGACAATGAATAATAGGAAAAAACTGATTGAACTGTTCATCTATGTGCTGATTGTGGTGATAAGGATTATCTTGCTTTTTACCACCAATTTCAAAAAGCAGGAAAATAAGCCCCATGACGGAGGTGCGAGAAATGCTGTTGTATCTTTCAAGTAATGGGAAAAGCGGATTGACTGACTTTATGGAGGGGCAGGAGCTTGTAATAAAGAAGCTCATCGGCAGGTTTTCCTTGAAGCTTTTTGCAGCAAAGGACATGCGGAATTATATTGGCTGCAAGTATTTCCTTGTGGATGTTTCTTGTATTGAGGAACAGCTTGATGATTTTATCGTTGCCCTCCAATCCATGCAAATAATGCTGAATGTGAGAATTATACCCATCCTGTCGGATATGGAAAATGCGGACGCCTATATCGGCAGGTTGGTGGATATCGGCGTGAGGGATATTGTAACCGCCGACAGCATAGACGGTATCAAGGATGAACTTACCGAGTGCCTTTCGGAGGACGGTATGCAAAGGTATAAGCGGCCAATAGAAAATTTTACGCAGGATACCGCCCTTGAAGAAGTCCCAAAGCCGAAAGAGATTGTCAAATACAAATGGGACGCCCGGAATGTAAAGCTCGCCATTGCAGGCACACAGCGGCGTAGCGGTGTTACCGTTACCGCCTTTAATCTGGCGGCTTGGCTCGTTGCAAGAGGGGCTTCTGCTTGCTATGTGGAGGCCAATACCAACCGGCATTTGAACTGGATAATAAATATCTATGATACGGAAAAGGATGGAGAAGCCTATCCTGTCGGCGGTATTGATTGCTATTTTACAAATGAAATAGATAAGGATTACAACTTTATCATCTACGATTGCGGAGAGATTAAAGAAATGACCACAATATTCAAGGAGGCTGATATCCGTCTCCTCTGCGGAAGTATATTGCCCCATGAGGCTAAAGACTATCTGCAAGTATTAAATGCTTGCAGGGAGATGGACATTCATAAATTAGGCTTGTGTGTGCCGAAGCCTTTGCAGGAATTTTGCAGGGAATCGTTAAGTCAAGATATTCTGATAGCGGAAGCTTCCCATGACCTGTTTGATAATAATATCAACGGTCATATCTATCTGCCGATGGTAAAAAGGTTCGTTATAAATGTATAAGTGTGGACAAAATAATTTACATACTGCAGGTCTATGCCGGAAGACGGAGCTTTTTCTGTCAAAGTATAAACAGAGCAAATTATGATCCGATTATTTTAGATGGTATAAGTGTAGAAAAAAATCAGGAAATTTATCTAAATGCTTTCACTCTGATGTTCTCTAGGTCACGTCATGTAGATAATTCATATGGAATAGATAAAGGGGTAACCTTTGTATCGACATATTGTGATGATAATTGTACTATACATTATTCAACAATTGGTTAATCAAAGGTACCTAAAATAAGATATTCTTTTGTTCCAAATAATTGCAGGGAATAAGGTATTCATGTAGAATAAAGTAAAAGATGAAATCTGTCCATTAGCGAGAAATGACGGAATTTGTCGAATAATTTATTTGGTATTAGTATCCTCCAGGGGGCGTTAAATAATGCATATAACAAAGTATAACAAGCTTGTGAGGGATAGAATCCCGGAAATCATAGAAAAAGGCGGCAAGAGGCCGGTAGTTGAAGTTCTGGGTAATGAAGCTTACAAAAAATACCTGGATGAAAAACTGGGTGAAGAATTAAAGGAATACCTTGATGATGATAGTGTTGCTGAACTTGCTGACATAGTAGAAGTCATTTATGCAATATTAAAATATAAAGGCACTGATATAAGTGATTTTGAAAATATACGCAAGACAAAAGCCATTGAGCGGGGAGCTTTTGACAAGAGATTGATTCTTAAGGAAGTTTTTGAGAAATAGGAGCACATGTTATGGAAAACGAGATAAGGTATTCTACCAGCCTGGCAAGTGTTGCAGAAGACTTGTTTGTCGAAGTATTCTGTGATGCTTTCGGACCTGAAAAAACTCAATATCTGTCAGTTCAATACCCTTTTGTTGATATATACGGGAATAGAAGATTTATTGATTTTGCTTTGGAGAGTGAAAGCTTGAGAATTGCAATAGAAATAGATGGGGAGACATTCCATAACCCCAACAAAGTCTCAAGTAATAAGTATTATGATGATCTTCTGAAGCAGAACAGCCTTATCTATAGCAATTGGAAAGTATACCGGTGGGCTTACAATCAGTTGAAAAAGCAACGTGACAAAGTCAAGGATGAACTAATAACATTTGTAGGGGAGATGTCTGAATTTAGGCTGTTGGAAGACTACTTGCCCAAACAAAAAGGTAAGATCATCGAACTGAAGGAGCATCAGCAATCTGCGATAGATAACCTGCAAAAGATGAGGGAAAGTGGAGAAAGTATTGCTCTCTTATATCATGCAACAGGAACCGGAAAAACAGTAACTGCCGTCAGTGATGCCAAACGTTGCGGCGAAAGGACGCTTTTCCTTGCCCATACCAGAGAACTGGTTACTCAGGCGAAAGCAACATTTGAGGATGTTTGGCCCGGTAAGCAATCCGGTATGTATATAGCAGAACAGAAAGATGCTGATTCGTATGTAGTCTGTGCCAGTATTCAAAGTGTTGCGCAGAATCTTGAACAGTTTAAACCGGATGACTTTGGTTATATCATTATTGATGAATGCCATCACGGCACAGCAAATACCTATAAAAAGCTTCTTGGATATTTTAAACCGAAGTTTACTTTGGGATTGACTGCAACACCTGAAAGAACAGATGGTGAAGATTTGCTGGAGCTTTTCAGGAATGTAGCACATAAGCTGGATTTGAAAACAGCGGTTGAAATGGGTGAACTTACCCCTATCCGCTGTATCCGGGTTAAGACAAATGTAGACTTATCAACTGTAAGAATAAATGGTATCAAGTATTATTCACAGGATCTGGAAAGTAAGCTGTACGTGCCTGAGAGGAACAGAATTATAATTGATACATATTTGCAGTGTGTGAAAAATAGAAAAACTGTTGTATTTTGTGCTTCGGTAAAGCATGCGGAGGAAATTTCTCAACTATTCAGGGAAAATGGAATAGCTTGTGAGGCGGTCTCGGGAACTTTAAAGAATTCTGAAAGAGCCAGAATTCTGGATGAGTATGAAAACGGAAATATAAATGTATTATGTGCCTGTGACCTTTTGAATGAAGGCTGGGACAGTCCGGAGACAGAAATACTCTTTATGGCTAGGCCTACAATGTCTAAAACTCTGTACATACAGCAACTGGGCCGGGGAATGCGGAAATGTGAAGGCAAGAAATATCTTATGGTCTTCGATTTTATTGATAATGCCAATATGTTCAACACTCCATATTCCATTCACAGGTTACTGAATATAAAGGAATACAGACCGGGACAAATGGTACTGGCTCCACAAAAACAGATGGAACTTGACAGCGATTTGCTGGCTAGAGGAGAGAAACCGGAGATTTATCTGGACTTTCCCATAGATGTTGCAGATTATGAATTAATCTACCTTTTCAATTGGCAGGATGAAGTAAAGGATATGATATCGCAGCTTGAGTTTGTCAGAATGGTAGATGTGCAGTCTGAGACTATTGAAAGGTATATTCGAGAGGGCCGATTAAAACCCGATTTGGAAGTTCCGGTAGGCGACAAGCGAAGTTTTAAGTATTTCAAGGAAGATACTGTGAAAAAATATGCGTCAGAATTCGGATGGGAACTCATAACAGCAGCCAATATGAAAGATAAGTTCATGGAGATGCTGAAGACCATGGATATGAGCTTTTCCTATAAACCTGTTCTCCTAAAGGCTATGCTTGAGCAAGTTGACGAAAGTGGTAGGGTCCGTATTGAAGATATTGTTGACTATTTTATAGATTTTTATGGTGGCCGAAAAGATAAAGGCCTTTTTGTTGAAAAGAAGTCCAGTATATTCTGTAAGGATAGCTTTACCAGAAAAGATGTAGAGAGAAATATTTTCGCTAATCCTTTCAAAAGATTTGAGGATATGAGGTTTATGAAAAGGTGCCGAGAAATTGAATTTGTTGAGTTTAACAAACATGTGTTTAAAAAGCTGACAAAAGAAGATATTGGGTGGATCAAAAGGCACTGTGACGAAAAGTTGGGGGCGTATTATGGGAGATACATTTAAGCTGCCTTTTGGTATATATGAGCAGGTACTTAATCAAATAATTACTGAAAAGCTGCGACTGAATTCCGAAGATGAGGCAGTGCTGGAGAATATCGATGAGGAAGAGGCTTCAAAAGTTCTTTCTAAATATATTTCGGAAGTGGTAGAAAAAGGCCTTGCAAATATTAAGGATAATGGCGGAGGTATTCAGAAGCAAATACAATTATGTAATGACCTTATTCAGCTTATTGTACGTATAACCGAAAGTAATTACTACACAGAGCTTTCAATAGATAATCAGGCGAAGCTGCTTGTAGCATTACTGAAAAAGAAAGATTCCATTCACGCAGTAAATGAAAAGATAGATATTATAAGACCTGTTACATCTATTGCTCAAAGCTCATTGTTTACAGGGGCTTTACATGAGCCAAGCATGTTCTCTGAGTTTAAAAAGGAGATATTATCCTGTGACAAAATAGATATGCTGGTTTCTTTTATCAAATGGAGTGGGCTCCGGCTTATCGTGGATGAATTAAAGGAGTTTACGGCAAAAGGTAAGCTGAGAGTTATCACTACTTCTTATATGGGCGCAACAGATGTGAAAGCAATAGAAGCATTGGCACAACTTCAAAATACCGAAATTAAAATTAGTTATGATACCAAACGGACAAGGCTGCATGCAAAGACCTATGTTTTTTATAGGGATTCTGGCTATACCACTGCTTATGTGGGATCGTCAAACCTATCCAATGCAGCAATTTCGAGTGGTCTTGAATGGAATGTTAAAATAACTGCAAAGGATTTACCAGATGCAGTCAACAAAATAAATGCTACTTTCGAAAGTTATTGGAATTCCGAGGAATTCGTTTCATATTCAGAGGGCGAAAAGATTAGGCTTGAAAAAGCAATCAAAGCTGAAAAAGGAAACAACGGGGAGACATCAATATTTGGGTTCGATATTCACCCTTATCCATATCAGTCTGAAATACTGGAAAAACTTGAGGCAGAAAGGGAAGTAAAAGGTCATTACCGTAACCTGGTTGTTGCGGCTACAGGAACTGGAAAAACGGTAATATCCGCATTTGATTATAAACATTTTTCTTCTAAAAATAAAGGTAAGCCATGCAGGTTGCTTTTTATAGCACATAGAGAAGAAATACTTAAGCAGAGCATGTTATGCTTTAGAGCCATATTAAAGGACGCAAACTTTGGTGATTTGTATGTAGGCAGTTACACTCCGGAAAGTATTGACCATTTGTTTATCTCTATCCAAACCTTTAATGCTAAAGAGTTTTATAAATATACTACCAAAGAGTATTATGATTACATAGTAGTAGATGAGTTTCATCATGCAGCAGCACCAACATACCAAATGCTACTTGACTACTATCAACCCAAAGTTTTGCTTGGTTTGACAGCTACCCCGGAAAGAATGGATGGAAAGAGTGTTATTGAATATTTTGATAATAGAATAGCTGCTGAAATCAGACTTCCTGAAGCAATAGACAGGAAGCTGCTTTGTCCATTTCACTATTTTGGAGTAACAGATAATGTGGATTTACATTCTATTCGCTGGAGTAGAAATGGATATGATAAAAGTGAACTGGATAATGTCTTAACTGGAAATGATATGAGAGCAAAGCTCACTATAGATGCTATTAACAAGTACTGCACGGATGTGAATGAAATTAAAGGACTGGGCTTTTGTATATCTATTGACCATGCGCAATATATGGCGGAGATATTTAACCGGTTCAATATCTCATCTATATGCTTGACTGGATTCTCAGACGAGAAAGACAGAGAATCAGCGAAAAGGAAACTAATTGATGGTGAAATAAGGTTTATTTTTGTTGTTGATTTATATAATGAAGGTGTGGATATTCCAGAGGTAAATACTATCCTGTTTCTTAGGCCAACCGAGAGCTTAACAGTGTTTTTGCAGCAGTTGGGAAGAGGATTAAGGCTTTCCGAGAATAAGGAATGTCTTACTGTACTTGATTTTATCGGACAGGCAAATGTAAAGTATAATTTTGAAGAAAAGTTCAAAGCTTTATTGGCTAATACCACAAGAGGCATACAGAGGGAGGTAAAGGATGGGTTTGTATTTCTCCCAAAAGGCTGTTTTGTTCAATTGGAAAGAGTAGCAAAGCAATACATATTGGATAATATCAGGAACGTAATTGGGTATAGAGCGAATCTCATTTCCAGAATCGCTACATTTGAGGAAGATTCGGGACACAAGCTGACATTAGCAAACTTTATAGGGTTCTATAACCTTGATATGAAGAAAATATATGAAAAAGACAGCTTTTCAAGGTTATGTGCAACGGCCAATGTAACGCCAGATTTCCACGAACCGGATGAGGAATTGCTGAAGAAAGCCTTTGTGAGAGTTTGTACCATAGATTCAAGGCGATGGATAGATTTTTTACTCAATACTCTTCCCAAAATTGAATTTGTCCAATGGCATTCCTTATCAGCTGAAGAAAAGAAGTATATAGTGATGTTCTTTTATACTGTCTATCAGAAAAGTATAGATGCGAGTGGGTTTAATAGTTATCTTGAAGGAATTTCGAGACTGAAGGACAATCCAACACTTTACAATGAGCTTATCGAAATTCTATACATATGTAAGGAAAGAATTGATTTCATTGACGAGCCTGTGCAGCTTGGCTTTGATAATGTGCTGGATTTGCATTGTTCTTATACAAGAGACCAGATCCTGGTTGCGATGGATTTTATGAAACCTAATACAGTACGTGAAGGTGTCAAGTACTTACCGGATAAGGGGGTAGATATATTTTTTATTACGCTTAACAAGTCTGATAGAGATTATTCCCCTACAACAATGTATAACGACTATTCAGAAAGCGAATATCTGTTCCATTGGCAGAGCCAAAGCACCACCGGTGAATCATCAAAAACCGGGCAAAGATATATTTACCATAAAAAACTAGGGAGCAAGGTATTGCTTTTTGTGAGGGAGTTTAAAACGGATACATCAGGAGCATTGCCATATACGTTTTTGGGACTTGCAGATTATTTGAAGCACTATGGAAGTTATCCCATGAACATCATATGGAAGCTACACAGGCCAATACCTGCCAAATACCTGAAGAAAACTAATAAGCTGATAGTGGGGTAGTATATGAAGGAAGTCACAGCTGCAATAATCCGTAATGGAGACAAAATTCTTATATGCCAGCGTGCTGCAGATGATGAATGCGGCATGTTGTGGGAGTTCCCAGGCGGCAAGAGAGAAAAAGGTGAAACTCTGGAAGAATGCATAATAAGAGAAATTCGTGAAGAACTGGAACTTGATATTAAGGTTCTAGGAGTTTTCACTAAGAGTATTTACCATTTTAATGGCAATGAAATTCATTTCACTGTATATAATGCAGAGATTATTGGTGGGGAATTACAACTAAACGTGCATAATGCTGCAGAATGGGTAGCAGTAGGAGAAATAGGTGGGTACGACTTTATGCCAGCTGATATAGAATTTGTTGAAAAGATATTAAAGGAATGGAAGTTGGGGGAGCTACATGCTTGACAATTACTATGTTTACAAGAAAGAAGTAGACTGGTCTTTACTGAATCAGGGATTGAGTATTCCTTTGGATATACAAGTTATCTTTCAAAATAATATCAAAAAATTTATAAGTCGTGGTGAATCAAAGGATATCTTTCTAATACTGGATGGAGCTTCGTATAAAGTTAAACTTGTAAACCAAAAGTTTGATGAATCAAAGTATTCCAACCATAAGGATATTCTTCAGATTAGGTATAACCCAAATAGCAAAATAGCTGATAAGCTCAGGTACAACTTTTCCAATACATACAGATACCTTTATGAACAGAGAAATGTTCTCGAGGAAAGACAAAAAAAGTATTTCAAGATTCCCGAGGATAAGAAGGAATTCTTAGCGATATATACAACAGAGTATGCAGATACATATCTTATTGAGTGTATTACACAGACTGAAACAGCAGAAGCAAGAAACTTTCTAGTACATGAAGATGAGCAGAGTTATGAAGTTTCGGTTAATTATCCTGAGACTGACCCGACAGCATCAATAGAAAGAATTAAAAAGCTAGCAAAGATAAGGAAATTAAATAGAGCAATAGGGGATAACCTTAAGATATTATATGAGTATAGATGCCAGATCTGTGGTGACAACTTTGGTAAAACATATGATGTTCATATTGTAGAATCGCACCATATTAATCCCTTTGTAACTTCAATGAATAATGACGCATCAAACCAAATAATAATATGCCCAAATCATCATAAGGTCATACATATGGCAGAGCCAGTGTTTGATAGAAATAGAATTTTATTTGTTTATGAAAATGGAATTGAAGAAAAATTACTTTTGAATATGCATTTATCAGCGTAGTAGTATATTTACTGCTAAAAAGGAGCTAACTCATATGTCTTACATATTAACCTATACTAAAACCAAATTTTATCCATTACAGCCGGTATCGGCTGACATAAAAATTGAAGATATCGCACATTCCTTATCTTTGATGACTAGAGCAAATGGTCACTTCAAGCATTTTTATTCTGTCGCTCAGCATGCAATAAATTGCTATAAGGAAGCCAAAAGCCGTGGCTGTTCTGAAAGGGTACAGCTTGGTTGTCTTCTGCATGATGCAAGCGAAAGTTATATTTCCGATCTGACAAGGCCGGTAAAAGGGCAACTGTCGGAATATTTCACCATTGAAGAAAAGCTGCAAAGGTTGATTTATGAGAAATACGGGCTCGGTGATCTGACTGAGGAAGAAAAGCACCGGATCAAGGATGTTGACGATGCACTACTGTATTTTGAATTCATCGAATTAATGGGTATTCCGGTATTTGATACTCCACCTGAAAAATATATGGAACACGATTTTTCGCAAAGAGATTTTGCCAATGTTGAAAGTGAATTCATCTATATATTTAATCGGCTTACTCAAGAGCAAAGAGGCTTTAGCAGCGTCGGTATTGACGGATGCAGGGGTGGGTGGATTGCAGTTAATATAACGGATGCCGGTTTTGAAGTGGAGATGTATAAAAGTGTTGAAGAGATTTGTTCCAAATATGCGGATAGTGACAGCCTTCTGGTGGACATGCCCATAGGGTTGCCTGAACATGTGAAGGATATAAGACCGGATTCTGAAGCCAGAACTTATCTGTCCGGAAGAACCTCTTGCATTTTTAATACGCCATGCCGCCAGGCGGTTTATGAAGAGGATTATTTTAAAGCCTCTCAGATAAACAAACACTATATGGGAAAAGGTCTCAGTGAAATTACTGGGGACGTTTCTTGATTATTTTACATTTTCGAGCCGAAACTGTCCTCCGCCACGGTTTCCCCGGTCTCCACCTTCCGTAGCTCGCCCTGGTTCAGCCTTCCGGCAGCTGTAAGCTGTTCAATCGTTCTCAATCCGGCACGATGCGCATCTGCTCCATCCGCCGCATGCGCTACTTGAATGGCCATCCGGGTGTCCATTTGTAATGGTACCGTTTGTCAAGACACGATTTTGAAATTTCTAAGCTATGTTCTCC
>CALMWN010000193.1 GCA_937873555.1 uncultured Clostridia bacterium | reverse complement strand
AAAAAAGAAAAAAGCCTGCAGTGTTATCGATTTACAATGCAGGCTTGAAGGACTTTATCTGGGTTCGATATAAACTTTTATTGCCGTCCTTACCACCCCATCGATGCTTACTTCGGAAAAAGCCGGGACAGCAATCAGGTCAATACCATTTGGTGCGACCAAACCTCTCGTAATAGCAATCGCTTTCACTGCCTGGTTTACCGCACCTGCACCTACAGCCTGTATTTCCGCATGCCTGTTATCTCTTAGGACCGCTGCTAAAGCACCTGCTACGGATTTGGGTTGTGAATTGGCCGAAACCTTCAAAATCTCCATTTAAACATCCCCCTAATATATCCCTTTGTTCTAATATATTTGTATTATTTATATTCTACACTAATTTTCCATTTCCTGCTATTAAACAATACTTTTTTTAAATTTAACATATTTTACTGCAGGATTATTGAAATATCATTTCCCATTTCCTTTAGCGGTATTACTTTTATATCCTCAAAAAGGTATTTTTTCTTAAGGTATAAGATATTTGTTTTTTTCTGCCCGGTAACGTTTGATATGTTTTTTTCCCCTGTGTATATAGCTATTGAAGAACCTTCGGAGATTTTTCCGGAATTTATTTCCCGCTCCATCTTTTGAAGTGCAAGCCTTGACTCCACAAGTTGTCTGAATGCAGGGTGGAAAGGTCCCGCTATTACGTCCATATCCTCATTTATCGTATCAGTTGGCTGCAATCCTATCCTTATGACATTTATGCCGTTGTTCTCGTATATTTCAAGGATTCTGGAGCATATCCCGACTGCTTCCTCAAGGCTTTGCGGTTTAAATTTACCCTCCCGGTACATGCGTTCAAGATATGTATCCTTAATAACCAGTGTAGGATATATCCTGACAATGTCAGGCTTCAAACCGGCTACTTTTTCAGCTGTTGCCGTTTCCGTTTCAGGTGAGCTGCCCGGCAGGCCTGTCATTGTCTGTATTCCCAGGCTGAATCCGTATTCCTTTACAAGCGCCGATGCTTTCAGAACATCATCTGTAGTGTGCCCCCTCAAGCTTAATTCCAGCACCTTTTCATCAAGGCTTTGAACTCCCAGTTCAATCGTTCTTACATTGTATTTCCAAAGGTAATCAAGTATTTCCCGGTTGATATAGTCAGGCCTTGTCGACAGCCTTATGCTTTCCACACGGCCCTCATTTATATAAACATTGGCAGCTTCAAGGAACCGCAGCTGTTGTTCCTTTTCAATTCCGGTAAAGCTGCCCCCGTAAAAGCCTATCTCGATCATATTCTCGCCTGCCGTCGAAAGGATCCGTTCAATTATCTCCCGCATCTTTTCGATGCTCATTTCGTTTATCTGACCGCTTATTAACTTTTGATTGCAGTAGATACAGTCGAACGGACAGCCTTTGTGAGGTACGAATACGGGTATTACGACGTGTCTTTTTGAAGATTCCCTTTTCATTGCAATTGCCTGTCTGACAGTGCAGCTTTTGCTGCATTCTGCTCCGCTTCCTTCTTGCTTTTTCCTTCACCCACTCCTTTTACAATGTCACATACTCTGACCTGGACAACGAAGGTTTTATTGTGATCCGGACCTTTTTCCTCCACTATTTCATAGCTTATTTTTTTATCTCCGTTCTTCTGGACAATTTCCTGCAGCTGGGTTTTAAAATCCATAAATACCATACCCTTTACAGAGTCATGTATCAATTGGCCCATCTGTCTGTGAATAAACGCTTTTGAGTTCTTTATCCCACTGTCAATATATATCGCACCTATCAGGGCTTCAAAAGCGTCACACAGGATGGAGTTCCTCATATGGCCGCCTGTCTGCTTCTCACCCTTTCCCAGCAGTAAATACTCACCAAGCCTTATACTGTTTGCACACTTTGCCAGTGAAGGTTCACAGACAATATTTGCCCTGACTTTTGTCATTTCTCCCTCTGACAAATCAGGATAACCTGAATAGATCGCTTCGCTGGTTACAATGTTTAGCACCGCATCTCCGAGAAACTCCAGCCGCTCGTTGTATTTCAAGCCTTCATTCCTGTTTTCATTGGCATAGGAGCTGTGTGTGAGTGCAAGCATGACATTTTCCTTGTTCCTGAAGACATATCCTATCATATCTTCAAGCTCGTTAATTCTCTCAAGTAGCTCTTTATAACCGCTTGACATATTTCCTCCATAACATCAATCAATATTCCGGATAATCAGTTCCCGTCCATCCAATCCCAGGGGTCACAGGATGAAGG
>CALMWN010000192.1 GCA_937873555.1 uncultured Clostridia bacterium | reverse complement strand
ATTGCTTCGGAAAGGCACATGCGCAAAAAAAGTGGCAGAGCCACATTTTTTATTATTAATATTTTTCTCTTGAAAGCATTTTAACCATATCCCTGTTCTGTACAATTTCCTCTATAGAACTAATACCTGCCTGCTTCAGGATTTTCATCACGTTCAGATTATCAAAAGGTGTCATTATGAGAGAATCCTCACCAAACTCATTCACAAACATAGTTGCCTTATCAACATCAATATTGGTTCTGGGGCCTCCGACACATCCTCCGGTGCAGCCCATTCCCTCAATAAAGTTGGCATCAAATTCCTTATTGGAGATTAATGCATCCAATATCTCCTTACAGTCCTTAACGCCATCAACCTTTCTGGATTTAAGCTTGATAAGCCTGGTAGGCTCCAGCCTGTTTACAACCGATTTGACGGAAAAGCTTACGCCTCCGGTTCTTGCGTATATCCTTCCACCATAGGAAGCCTGATCCTTTTCGTCGCCAGGCAAGTCCTTCAGATTGATCTCGAGTGCATCGAAAATTTCTTTCAATTCCCTGAAATTCAGTACATAGTCAATAGCACCCTTTAATTCCGGCTCCATGGCTTCAGCTTTTTTTGCTATGCAGGGTGCAATGAAAACCACTTTTGCGTCTCCATACAGTTTTTTCAGAAACCTTCCCGAGGCAATCATCGGCGAAATGGAAGGCGACATGTGAGTAAATATTTCAGGGTAGTTTTTCTTAGTCATATTGAACCATACAGGACAGCAACAGCTCGTCAAAAAAAAGTCCCCTTTGTTTTTTACCAGGTAGCTGAACTCAAAAGCCTCTTTAATAGTGAGTATATCTGCGAAAAGTGCAACTTCTATCATATCCTGAAAGCCTAAAAGCTTTAATGCTGTTCTTAGCTGGCCCATGGAAATGTCATCGCCAAACTGACCTGCAATAGCGGGCGCGACGGTTGCATACACAGGTATGTCAGGATCTTTCAGAAGTTCTATCATGGGCATGAATTCCATTTTATCGGCCAGAGCTCCGAAATCACAGGCAGTAACACATTCCCCGCAGCTTAGACATTTGTCATTTGCGATAACAGGACCTTCGTTCCTTTTATAAATATGCGCTTCGTACTTGCACACATCTTCGCATTTACATTCTTTACCCCCGCAATATTCGCATACGCCTTGTATCCTGGCAATTATGGGATTTCCAACTTCCCTGGAATTTCTGACAAGGTCCAGCTCATCCTGAAACTCCGGATTTCCATTGGGATCCAATCCCATTGCTATCCTGATGTGATCTTTAATGACCGGCATATCCTTATCAATAAAACCGTATTTTTCTTTTATTTCCCCTGCTAATTCATTTAGATCGACAGCATTCTTTAGTTCATTATTCCAATATCTTTTTACAAGTTCACCGAATATTTTCATTCTCTTTTCCTGAAAATTGCTAAACCGGTTATCTATTTTAACTCACCCTTTCAAAAGATTCTGCTGGACAAAACGCCATTAATATCTTATATTTACCCCAAAGACCGGTATAATATTTTTTAATCCGGATTTTTTAAGGAAAGCAGGAAACTAAAAAATTTAAGTGACACAATATAAACCATGAGTGGTATAATGTGTATAAAACCCTCACCCTCAGTCCCTCTCCCACATCGGGAAAGGGAAGATTAGCCAGGAATGTTAAGTCATGGTAAGTAATGTTGAGAAAATTATGAGTATATTTCTGAAGTTGCGTAAACTTTACTTAATATTCCATACCATAGCTCCCTTCTCCCAATAGTGGGAGAAGGGCCGGGGATGAGGGTTAGACTGTATAAGGATATAACTGTGAGAGGAGTGCCGTTATGGAAAAAAACAATATAAAAAGAGAAATAAATCAAACCACATGGAAGGGCTTTTCTGCTGTGAGCTTTTGTGCCGGCGGATATGAAGCTTTGCTTATCCCTGGTATAGGAGCAAACCTGATAGAATTAAAGTATGACATGAAAGGTTTAAGCCTGCTGAGGACACCTGATGACGGGGAAATCTTCAAGGTAAAGCCGCAGGTTTACGGAATACCTGTACTTTTTCCTCCAAACAGAATAGAGGACGGGACCTTCAAGGCGGCTGGAAATGTTTATAATTTTCCTATAAACGAGGCAGCAAGAAATAATCATATTCACGGCTTTTTACATACCAGGCCCTGGCAGGTAACAAAAACAGAGCTTATCGGTGATGCTGCCGGGATCGAACTGGTATTTTCAGCTGATTCGAGTACAGATTTTTACAGGTACTTCCCCCATGAATTCGAGTGCAGGCTTTTATACAGGTTATCAACCGGGGGGTTGGAACAAAGGATTTCCGTCCAGAACAAAAGCGGAAAAGCAATGCCTTTGGGTGTTGGATTCCATACTGCCTTCAGGGTGCCTTTTCATCCGGGGGGGAAAGAAGAAAACTACCGATTGAAGGTTTCGATCGGACAAAAGTGGGAATTGGATGACAGGATGCTGCCTACCGGGAAAATACTTCCCCTGGACAACGGGGAGGAGGCTTACAGGAGTCAGGGTGTTGTGCCGGTGGGGCATGTTATCGACAGACAATTGTATACTGCAAAGAAAATCAAGATAGATGATAAGGAATTCCATGGTGCAGTTATAGAAGATGCCACGGAAGGTATAAGGCTTGTGTATGAAGTCGACGGAGAATACAAGCACTGGATGCTTTGGAATGAAACCGGGGATAAGGGCTTTGTATGTCCTGAGCCTCAAACCTGGACAGTAAATGCACCAAACTTGAAGCTGCCTGATGAAATAACAGGATTAATGCTGCTTCCTGCAGGTGAAACATGGCAGGGAAGCTGCAGAATTTTTGTACAGGAAATTTAAGCTTTTAAATCGTATTTGAATGGTGATTTTTAGAAAGTAGTGCTGAAAAGGTTCTACTGTTCATCAAAATAATAAATACATGTTGACAAGGAGGAATTTTTATGGCAAAAGTAACGTTAATTGGGGCAGGAAGTGTTATATTCGCCAAGCAGGTGATGGCAGATATCCTGTCATTCCCGGAACTGCAGGATATAACCTTCAGCCTGATGGATATAGATGCCGAAAGACTAAGAGTTGCCGGATTGATGGCGAAGCAGTTTTCCGAAAAAAGAGGCGGAAAGGCCAGAGTGGAAACCACGATGGACAGGAAGGAAGCCTTAAAAGGGGCAGACTATGTTGTTCATGCAATCCAGGTAGGTGGGCATGAGGCTACTCTATTTGACTTTGACATACCGAGAAAATACGGTTTGAAACAAACTATAGCAGACACTATCGGAGTAGGTGGGGTGTTCAGGGGCTTAAGGACCATACCGCCGCTGCTGGACCTTCTTAAGGATATGGAGGAAATTTGTCCGGATGCATATCTGCTTAATTATTCGAATCCTATGGCTATTTTATCTCTTGCAGCTTTAAAAAGCTCAGGTATAAAGTATGTGGGCCTTTGCCACAGTGTACAGCATACATCCGAAAAACTTGCCAAATATCTTGAAGTACCCTGGGAGGAAACCAATTACTTTGTAGCAGGTATAAACCACATGGCCTGGTTTTTACGTTTTGAGCACAAGGGAAGGGACCTGCGCCCTCTATTGTTCAAATGCCTTGAAAAGCTCGAGATATACAATGACAACAAGGTAAGATTTGAGATGATGAGGCGTCTTGGATATTTCGTCACTGAGTCCAGCGAGCATATGGCCGAATATGTTCCTTATTTTATAAAAAGAGAAGACCTCATCGGGAAATATGACATACCGATAGATGAGTATGTCCGCAGAAGTATCAGAAATATGAACAGGTTTGAAGACACAAAGAAGACGTTGGAAAGCGGTAACGATATTGAAGTGAAATTAAGCCATGAATATGCTGCATATATTATCCATTCACTGGAAACAGGGCATGAACGTTCATTTAATGGGAATGTGCTTAATACCGGCTTGATAACAAATCTTCCAGCCGATTCATGTGTCGAGGTGCCCTGCCTGGTGAACAGGAACGGCTTCCAGCCGGTATACGTGGGCAAGCTTCCGCCACAGCTTGCGGCTCTCAACATGACCAATATCAATGTGCAGCAGCTGGCAGTTGAAGGAGCTTTAAGCCATAAAAAAGACTATATTTATCATGCAGTTATGATGGACCCGCATACTTCTTCGGAGCTCTCACTGGATGAAATATGGGGAATGGTTGACGAGCTTTTTGAAGCACACGGCAACCTGCTCCCGAAGTTTAAGTAAAATACCGTATACAGGTATTTATGCTTTTTTCTGTTATATATATTGAAGCATGGGCTGTTCAGAAGGTAAACGGAAACAATCAAAAAAATGCGGTAAAGCTTTATACGTTTACGCTCAGGCAAAATAAGGCCTGATATTTATATACGGTTATTCACATTATCTTAATTTAAAAATCAAAGGTTGCAGGCTCTGCCTGCAACCTTTATATCAAAGTAGTCAAGTACCAATGGGTCGTATTCCCTGTATGATCTGTTTGAACCTGTCAAGCAGATTACCTCCTGGCCTGTCGCTTCTGATTTCATCTGACAGCTTACTTATTTTTGCATGTACGTCAGCAGAATCACTTACAACTACATTTGTTATGCTTTGGTCTGCCTGCTTTATCTTATTGCCGATAGTGTTTTTGATTGTGGCAGCATCTTTGGCTGTACCGGTCGGTTTATAGCCCACAAGAGCAGTATTTCCGTTGACAATTACTTTTATCTGGCCTGCTCCGTCAATACTTCCTATCTGCTTTACAAGATTGTCTGCTTTAGGCATATCAAACCCCATATTCCGTATCATAGGGGGTTGTGGAGTTGCTGTGTTATTACCGGGTGTATTTTTACCTAAAATTGAACCATTGTTTTCACCAATTAAATTTCCTACGCCTTGTCCGGTTCCGGGATACGGGCTTTGCGGCGCTGGACCGGGAGTATATCCGACCTGTTGGTTTGTCCCGCCCTGGCCAGGGTTTTGTGCATTCTTTCCTGATGCAGAACAAGCTGTTAAAGTCACGAAAATGGATGTTGCAAGTAAAATTGCACATATCGATGTATATTTGCTTTTCATCAATTTCACCTCCAAAGTTATTCTTCTCATTTCAAATATTTTTATCTATATAATTTAATTAATTAATTCATTCCTCGGAGGTATCTGCGTTAGGCTTCGGATGTATGAGACTACCTACCCTTGATGGAAATCCGATGAGTACAAACATAAATGAGGTGCATTTATTCTATGAAAGATTAAAACGGGAAGACAAACGATGCCTTCCCGTTTCTTTATCGGATTTTTAATAATGACTTCTACTTTTTGGCGTAATACCTGTCAATAATAGCCTGCTGGGTTTTAATCGCTTCATCCAATCCCATGTTCTTCAAGGTCTGAACGAATTTATCAAAATCCAGAGGTGTCTGCCCCATTACGGCCTTGTTGAATACCTCATCAACATATGTGTTTACATCCACCATGATTTTTTGAAGTACCTTTGACTCATCCGGGGTCGGTAAAGCCGGAGGAAGAGTCAGGGAATTGTCACAGCTTACCCAGGCTTCCTCCGCCTGCTGCTGCTGGGGATAGATCTGCAT
>CALMWN010000191.1 GCA_937873555.1 uncultured Clostridia bacterium | reverse complement strand
CTATAGAATTTTTAGTATGAGGCTGCGCCGCAACATTTGCGCAAGGGGGCACATCCATGTTCTTATTAAACATTTGGAACTTCCTCAGGGGTTATGTGATCATTGCCGTAGAGGGATATTATCTGGAAAAATTCATTAATATCTGCATACGCCGTCAGATATATTTGTGGGATGTAAAAAGACAGAGCAACACGAAAATGGAGATAAAGGTAAGTGCGGCAGGTTTCAAAAGGTTACGCCCTATTGCCAGGAAGACAAAATGCAGGGTAAGAATGAAAAAGAAGATGGGTTTACCCTTTATTAAGCACCGGAACAGGAAGAGAGTCGCTTTTTTGATAGGAGGCCTATCGTTTTTTTTTATACTGTATTTTCTTACTTCATTTATATGGAATATTGAGGTGACCGGCAACAAGAAGATCGAAACGCAATTGATACTCAATACATTGTCAGAGTTCGGACTAAAGACCGGTGCACTCAGATTCGGTATTGACAGGAATCGGATTGCAAACGGGGTAATACTCAAGTTAGGGGATATTGCGTGGATCGGCATCGATATCACCGGGACAAAAGCCAGGGTTGAAATTGTAGAAAAGATAGCACCTCCACCGATAATCAGAAAGGACGTACCTACCAACATCATTGCTGCAAAAGATGGTGTCATAAAGAGTATCATCACCAAGTCCGGGCAGGCAGTGGTCAAGGACAAAGATACTATAAGGAGGGGGCAGCTGCTTGTTTCCGGTATCCTGCAGAGTAAGGACGGGAATCCCAGATATGTCAATTCCGTGGCCATCATCCGGGCCAGGACATGGTATGAGGAGGCAGAGGAGGTAAGCCCTGTATATGTAGAGGAAAAGATTACAGGAAATGTTGAAAACCGCTTTTCCGTAGTATTGTTTTCCCTTAAAATTAATTTATTTAAAAGTAGTATTCCGTTTCAGAGTTATGATAAAATAACTTTAAGCAGAAAGCTTTCGCTGGGCAAAGATAAGGAACTGCCGTTTGAAATC
>CALMWN010000190.1 GCA_937873555.1 uncultured Clostridia bacterium | reverse complement strand
CCCTTGATAAACGCCTTTGAAGCTCTGCTAAAAGAAGGTGTTTATTACAGGATTACAATGTCCATTACTCCTCCCCTGCTTTCAATGCTCACCGATGAACTTTTGCAGAACAGATATATCAGGTATCTTGAAAAACTCATTGAACTGTCTGAGAAGGAAATAAAAAGGACCGAATACCAACTGGAATTAAACAGACTGGCCAGGTTATACAATGAAAAATACAAATCTGATTTACACATATTCAGGGATAAATATAACTGCAATATTGTAACGCCATTTAAAGACCTTCAGGACAACGGTGTTCTGGAAATAATAACAAGTGCAGCAACACACGGATTTCTTCCTTTGCTGAGCGCTACGCCTGAAGCGGTCAAGGCACAAGTAACAATAGGAGTCAGGGCATATGAAAAGTATTTCGGTAAAAGGCCTAAAGGGATATGGCTGCCTGAATGCGGTTATACACCGTCTGTTGAATCAGTTCTGAAGGATAATGATTTGGAGTATATTATCACCGAAACTCATGGGATAATGTTTGCAAATCCCAAACCTGTATTCGGTACATTCTCCCCTATTGTCACACCAAACGGAATTGTCGCTTTCGGAAGGGATTCAGAATCGTCAAAACAGGTTTGGAGCTCGAAGGAAGGGTATCCCGGTGATTATGATTACCGTGAATTTTACAGGGATATAGGATATGACCTGGATTATGACTATATAAAAGATTATATATCACCGGACGGACAAAGAATCAATACAGGAATCAAGTATTACAGGATAACGGGCAAGACTGACAACAAGCAGCCGTATAACCCGGATTGGGCGCGAAACAAGGCAGATATGCACGCCGGCAACTTTATGTTCAACAGGGAAAAACAAATTACATTTGTAAGTGAAAAAATCGGCCGTCCTCCTATTATAGTCTGCCCCTATGATGCAGAGCTTTTCGGCCACTGGTGGTATGAAGGTCCGTACTGGCTGTATTCACTTTGCAGGAAGATGCACTATGATCAAAGCACATTCAAATTGACCACCCTCAGCGAATACATGGAGCAAAACCCCATAATGCAGGTGTCTACTCCCTGTGCTTCTACATGGGGATACAGGGGATATAACGAATTTTGGCTTAATGGGTCAAATGACTGGATCTACAAGCATTTGCACAAAGCTGGAGAGAGGATGTCGGAACTTGCAAATGAAAACAGGTTTGCCGACGGCTTAAAACGGGATGCGCTGAACCAGGCGGCTCGGGAATTGCTGCTTGCGCAGAGCAGTGACTGGGTGTTTATAATGAAGACCGGAACTATGGTAC
>CALMWN010000189.1 GCA_937873555.1 uncultured Clostridia bacterium | reverse complement strand
AATTAATGATGTAACAAAGTAGTACTAACTTATTGGAATCGAAGGAGAAATATTTGACTTTATGGAAAAAATCATACTGGCCTCAGCATCTCCAAGACGGAAAGAATTGTTATCCCAAATAAATGTGCCATTTGATATAATACCAAGTGAGGTGGAGGAAAAAATTGATGAACTGGCAGGGAGCCCGGGAGAAAAGGCTGAAAGGCTGGCGTTGCTGAAGGCTATGGATGTTGCTGAAAAAGTTAAGGAAGGCCTTGTACTGGGTGCCGATACTATTGTTGTCCTTGATGATACTATATTCGGAAAACCAAAAGACGACAATGATGCCCTGAAAATGTTGAAAGGCTTGAACGGCAGAGAACATCTCGTAATTACCGGAATTGCGCTTGTGAATGCATGCAATGGCCAGGTAAAATCCGGATATGAAGTTACGCGGGTTTTGTTTGACACTTTGGCAGATTCAGAGCTTATAGCTTATATAAACTCGGGAGAGCCCGAAGGAAAAGCCGGGGCTTATGCGATACAGGGAATGGGGGCTTTGCTGGTAAAAGAATTGAAAGGCTGCTACTTCAATGTGGTTGGTCTTCCGATTGTGCTTCTAAAGTCATTGTTAAGGGACTTCAGGATAAGTATTTTATAATATGGAGGGTAAAATGGAGGAGGAGCAGGATCGTTTCAAGATTAAAGACCTTCCCACAATTGAAAGGCCCTATGAAAAATTAGAAGAATTTGGGGCAGAAGTGCTATCAAATGCTGAATTATTGGCAATAATTATAAGGTCAGGAAATAAAAACGAAACCTCGGTAGCACTTGCACAAAGATTATTAAAGCAGGACCAGAGTAACAAGGGATTGTCCTTTTTATACGACCTTTCACTGGAGCAACTTAGAGCAATAAAGGGTATCGGTAAGGTGAAAGCCATACAGATAAAAGCTATAATGGAGCTTTCCAAAAGAATAGCTTCTTCATTCAGTATTGGTAACAGGGTTATCGTTAAATCTCCCGAAGATGTATGCAGACTCCTTATGGAGGACGTGAGACATCTTGGGAAGGAAGTTTTCAAAGTGGTCTTTTTGAATACGAAAAACCATGTCATCAAAACGGTTGATATTTCCATAGGTAGTCTTTCCGCATCTATTGTTCATCCCAGGGAGGTATTCAGCGAGGCGGTAAAGACCGGATGCGCCGCAGTGATACTTGTACATAATCATCCCAGCGGAGATCCGGAACCAAGTTCTGATGATGTTGAGACTACAAAAAGGCTTGCCGATGCAGGCAGCATTCTTGGTATAAAAGTACTTGATCATATAATAATTGGCGATGGCAGGTTTGTAAGTCTGAAGGAAAAAGGTATTATTTGACGGCAGAAAGTTAATTTGTGGCATTACATGAGGATACAGGGTTTGTTATGTTTTAGTGCTGATATTGACGTTTAGCCATGATTCGGGAGGAGAAAAACAGTATGAGTTTATTTGCAAAAGATATAGGTATAGATTTGGGGACAGCAAATACATTGGTTCATGTAAAAGGGAAAGGTGTTATTGTAAGGGAGCCTTCAGTGGTTGCTATAAATAAGAAAACAAATGAAACACTTGCTGTGGGTGATGCAGCAAAGGATATGATAGGAAGGACTCCGGGCAACATAGTGGCTATCAGGCCAATGAAGGATGGGGTTATAGCAGATTTTGACGTAACTCAGAGCATGCTTAAGTACTTTATCAGAAAGGCAATGTCAAAGGGAGTTTTCAGTAAACCGAGAGTCGTAATATGTGTTCCGTCAGGGGTAACTGAGGTTGAAAAGAGGGCGGTGGAAGAAGCAACGCTTCAGGCCGGTGCAAAAGAGGCATATCTTATTGAAGAACCTATGGCTGCTGCAATAGGAGCAAACCTCCCTGTTGAGGAGCCGTCAGGAAGTATGGTGGTTGATATAGGGGGAGGTACCAGTGAGGTTGCAGTAATTTCACTTGGCGGCATAGTGACAAGCAAGTCTCTCAGAATTGCCGGAGACGAGCTGGACGAAGCCATAGTTCACTATGTCAAGAAGGAGTATAATTTGATGATAGGCGAACGGACAGCAGAGGAAATAAAAATGACCATAGGTTCTGCTTATCCAAAGCCAAAGGAAGAAACGGTGGAAGTGAGAGGAAGAGACTTGATTACAGGTCTTCCCAAGAATATGACAATTACATCCACAGAAATCATGGAAGCTCTTAAAGAACCTATCAATGCTATAGTAGATTCAATTAAATTTACACTGGAGAAGACTCCTCCGGAGCTTGCCGCAGACATAATGGACAGAGGCATAATGCTTACAGGCGGGGGTGCGCTTTTGAGCGGCCTGGATAAGCTGATCATGGAAGAAACCGGAATGCCGGTATCTATTGCTGAAAACCCTCTTGATTGTGTTGTAAGGGGTGCTGGAAAGGTACTGGATGAAATAGAAACCTTAAAAAGAGTACTCATTTCTCCTAAAAAGTTAAAATAGGGTCATGCTGGGATTAATCATAGACCATGAACCTTATATTGTGAGGGTGTAAGTTGTGTTTGGGGGGGCTGTTGCATCTTGTTACGCCTATTTAAAAGCAAGCTTTTCATATTGCTTTTTGTTACAGTAGTCATACTTTCTGTTATGGGAATATCCGCCAGACAGGATTCAATAGTTAATAGATTTGGCGGCATTTTAAATGCGGTAATGCCGCCATTCCAAAGGCTGTTCTCAATATCAGGTCAGAAGAGCGGAGCTTTCATATCATTTTTCAGGGATACAAAGGCTATACGGATGGAAAATGAACAGCTGAAAATAAAAGTTGATAATCTTGAAAAGGAAAATAATGAATTAAAGTCTTTCAAGGAGGAAAACAAAGAACTAAAAGCAGTTTTGAATCTTAAGGACCAATTCAACAGTTATGATTTTATTGGTGCAAATATTACCGCAAAGGATATGGGAAACTGGTTTAATGTTTTCACTGTTGACAGAGGCAGCAGGGATGGAATTGCAAAGGACTTTCCTGTAATAACCGGAAAAGGCCTTGTAGGAAAGGTTTTTTCTGCAGGCTCCATTTCATCAAAGGTTATTTCAATTATCGATGTTGACAGTACGGTGAGTGCAAGGATATCCAAGACAAGAGATTATGTGAGGGTGAAGGGCGATATTAACCTGAAGAACAAAGGCCTATGCGTAATGGATTATATTCCGCTGGATGTGGATGTGGAAGTCGGGGATACTGTTGAAACCTCCGGAATCGGTGGGATATTCCCAAAGGGCATAATTATCGGGAGTGTAAAAGAGATAAGACAAACGAGCAGTGAAATGAACAGATATGCCATTATTGAACCTGCTGTGGACTTTCAAAGGCTCGAAGACGTATTCATACTAAAGAGCAAGTCGGAGTAATAAGGCTTTTTGGGGTTTGGCGGGGGTGATGTTGATGAAAATAAAAATCTTCATATATGCATTATGTATCTTTTTAATTTCGCTTCTGCAGTCTACGGTACTGGATTATATAAGTATACACAGTATAAGGCCAAATCTGCTTCTTGTTTTCATCGTTTCCGTTGCACTTCTGAGGGGTAATACAGAAGGGGCGGTTATAGGTTTTTTTGCAGGTTTGTCACAGGATTTGATTTCTGGAAAACTGCTGGGGTTTTATTCACTTTTGGGCATGTATCTCGGTTTGGCCATGGGCTCGGTTAACAGAAGACTTTATCGTGAAAATTTCTTTGCAGCTGTGTTTTTTATGTTCATTTCAACAATAGTATACGAATGGTCTGTATATTTCCTCAATATGATTACCCGGGAAAAAGAGGGAATGATGCTGCTGTTCAGGAATGTTATTTTACCGGAAGCAATTTATAATTGTGGTGTTCTTGTTTTCATGTATGTTCTGGTTGTTAAGATAAATGACATGTTTTCCGGGACGGAGAGAGTAGCAAGAAAATACTAGTCTAAATGAGACAGACTTTAAAAAGTTCTGCATTTTATTGTATTAATATATTTTTCGGGGATGAATGTTTATTATGGAGAAATTGAAGGACAGGTACAATATTTTAATCATTTTCTTTTTGTTTGTGGGTGCGGTAATTCTGTTCCAATTGGTCAACCTCCAGATAATCCACGGAGAATATTACGATTCGGAATCACAGAGAAAACTTCTCAATGAGCGTAAAGTAATTGCCCCCAGAGGTAATATTGTTGACAGGAATGGTGTGGCTATAGCAGTCAACAGACAGGGTTTCACTGTCCAGATGATCTATACAAGGATGAAAGAGGATGACCGAAACAGGATGTTCTTAAACCTTGCAAGTATTTTTGACAAGAATGGCGACAGCTATTATAAAAGCCTGAGCAAATACCTGACATTCAATCCTATAGATTTTGGTACGGCAATAAATAAATCCCAGAGTGATGTTGAAAAGTGGATTAAATCCACAGTGCTGGACAAACCCAGGGATATCGACAGAGTTGTGACAGCAGAGGATGTATTCAGGTATCTGAGGCTCAAGTACAAGATAAGTGATAATTTTACCGATGAAGAAGCATATAAGATAATGATGATAAAGTATGAAATTCAGATGAGAGGGTATGATGCCTTAAATCCGATATGCCTTGCAAAGGACGTAAGCAAGGAAACTGTTGCAGAAATTGAAGAGAAACACAGGGATTTTCCCGGTGTCACCACCGAAATAGAGCCTATGAGAAAGTACATCGGTGCAGACCTTGCAGCCCAGGTTATAGGCTATGTCAGAGGGATCAGTACGGATGACTACAAAAAACTGAAAAATGACGGATATAACATGAATGACATAATAGGACAGGAAGGGATAGAGCGTCAGGCGGAAAAGTTCCTCAAAGGCAAGGACGGCTTGAGAAGGGTTGAAGTTGACACCAAGGGAAGGACTACGGAGGAATTGGACAGTAACCCCGCACTTCCGGGAAATGACGTTGTCCTGACACTGGATATGAAGCTGCAAAAGGTTGCAATGGAGTCATTGGCAAGGAATATAGAG
>CALMWN010000188.1 GCA_937873555.1 uncultured Clostridia bacterium | reverse complement strand
TGTCAAAAATTACTTCACGTGTTATTTTCCCTTTTTCGTTCTTGTTTATAAGGAGATTTACATCGTCATTGAATATGGCATTCACTTTTGTATTCAGGCCTTTCTTTACCTCGACCTCTCCTACCGCTTCATCTTTTTTATTTACCTGTGATATGTCAAAATTGGCAAATCCGTAATCCAGAAGCTTTCTTGACTCCGCAAACCTTGTGTTTGTATCGGGTTCTCCCAGAACGACCGAAATAAGCTGGAGGTTATTCTTTTTTGCCGCTGCAGACAGGCAGTAGCCGGCTTTAGTTGTAAACCCGGTTTTAAGTCCGTTTGCGCCCTGGTAAAACCTGATAAGCTTATTTGTATTGTCAAGCGAGAATTTTCCGTCTCTGAAAGTGTCGTGCCAAATAGTCGTGAAATCCAGTATTTTCGGATGATTCATAATCAAGTCCCTCGACATCAGTGCGATATCATTTGCACTGCTGTAGTGCCCGTCATCCGTCAGTCCTGTACAGTCTATGAAATTCGTATCGTTCATCCCAAGCGCTTTTGCCTTTTCATTCATCATTGCAACAAAGGCTTCTTCACTGCCTGCTACCTTTTCAGCAAGCGCGACTGTGGCATCATTGGCAGAATGCACCGCTACCGCCTTCAGCATGTCTGTCACGGTAAACTGCTCCCCGGGTTTCAAATAAACCTGTGAACCACCCATATTATATGAGTGTACCGAAACGGGAACCATGTCATCATATTTGATTTTTCCTGAATCAATAGCTTCCATAACCAGCAGCATGGACATAATCTTTGTAACACTTGCAATCTGAAGCTTTTCATGGCTGTTTCTCTCCAGCAGAACCTTACCTGAAGCGCCATCAATCAGTATCGCCCCTTTTGCCTTCAGGTCGAACACGTTGGTCTTATCCATTATCTTCGAAACTGTAACAGCGTTGTAATCGTCAGGATTTGTAACGTCAGGCGCGGCAAAAGACGGTATTGCAAACAAGCCAAGAAGCAGTGAAAGAATCAGGACATGACATATAATAACCTTTTTCAACTTAATAGACCCCCCTATTGCCCATATAAGATGTTTCACAAGTCAACATTTGTTTTCTTTCTAATAATTGGGTAGAGTTAGGCAAAACTATGTATCAGCTGGAAAAAACGGGCATGGAATGCATGTTTTCCTACTAAATTGTTATGCTGAAAAACTTCCGTATATTCACAAAACAATTATACAATTGGCATTTGTGATTTGAAAGGTCAATATATTCCTTTTCAAGTATGTGCTTCCATAATACCTGTAAATAAAAGTGTGCGGTTCAGGTTATTATTTCATATACATATCTGGTTTTTGCAGGCTTGGAAGTGCTGTAGGCATAAGCCTTCCTTACCCTGTTTTCTGCATCGGCAAGTTTGTCGAGATTGGAATGGAGCATGCATATTGTTTCTCCCTCTTTAACAAAATCCCCGGTTTTTTTGATTACAGTTATCCCGGCCGAGTAGTCTACCGGATCACCCTTCTGCTTTCTGCCCGCACCTGTCAGCATTGCCCCGATTCCTATCATCTCGGTATCAATAGATGTTACATATCCGCTTTCCGTTGACTTTACGGCGATATGATTTTTAGCCATGGGCAGTCTTTCCGGATAATCTATTAATTCAGGCTTCCCTCCCTGGATTTCCACAAGCTGCTTCAATTTATCTATCGCTTTTCCCGATTTGATGGTTTTCTCAAGCTCGCAAAAGGCGGTGTCATAGTCCTTGAATGCTTCACCAAGTACTGCCATATGGGAAGCAATAGTCAGGGCAACGGCAGTCAAATCCTCGGGTCCTTTTCCCTGCAGCACCTCAATGGCTTCCCTGACTTCACTGGCATTTCCGATTTCATGGCCCAAAGGCTGGTTCATGTCCGTAATGACAGCAACAGTCCTCCTGTTCAGGGAATTGCCTATATCTACCATGGTTCCCGCCAATTCCCGTGCCTCTTCCAGTGTCTTCATGAACGCCCCCGAGCCTGCTTTTACATCCAGTACTATTGCATCCGCACCTGAAGCTATTTTTTTGCTCATTATCGAGCTTGCAATCAATGGAATGCTGTCCACTGTTGCGGTTACATCCCTTAGCGCATATATTTTCTTGTCTGCAGGGGTAAGATTTGCTGATTGGCTCACTATAGCCATCTTGTAAGTATTTACGTTGGATATGAATTTTTCCCTGCTCAATTCGGTTTTAAATCCCTCGATGGACTCCAGTTTGTCTATGGTACCACCGGTATGCCCCAACCCCTTACCCGACATTTTGGCCACCGGTATGCCCAATGAAGCACAAAGCGGGATAACCACAAGACTCACCTTGTCTCCGACCCCTCCTGTGGAATGCTTGTCAACCTTGATTCCCTTGATTTCCGACAGATCAGCCTTATCTCCCGAATTCACAAAGGAAAGCGTCAGGTTGGCTGTCTCCTCCTTCGTCATCCCTTTAAAACAAATTGCCATTAATAATGCCGACATCTGGTAATCGGGAATCTCCTCCCTGGTATAACCCTGTACGATAAAGTCGATTTCTTCCTGATCCAATTCGCCGCCCAGCTTCTTTTTTTGTATCAGGTCAACCATTCTCATCAACAACCACTTCCTTTACGGTTTATTCTTTAGACGTTGTTAACTCTTTGTAGAAGCTCGTCCCGCACAATTTTGCATTTATTTCAAAATACTCTGCCAAAGTGCCTGCTATATCCGAATAAGTTGCTCTTACTCCGAGATTTTTGCCATGCTTCAGCTTTTTACCATAAACAAGCAAGGGTATATATTCCCTTGAGTGGTCTGTGCTGGGTGTTGTAGGATCACAGCCGTGATCGGCTGTAATTAAAAGTACATCGTCCTCCTGCATTTCTCCAAGCACCTCCGGTATTCTGGCGTCAAACTCCATAAGTGCATTTGCATAGCCTTCAACATTGTTTCTGTGTCCATAAAGCATATCGAAGTCCACAAGATTTGTGAAGATTATACCTTCAAATTTGTCCCCCATGTATTCCAGTGTTTTATCGACACCATCCATGTTGTTATGTGTATGTACTGCTTCAGAAATACCACACCCGGCAAATATATCCTCAATTTTCCCCACTGCCTTTACTTTCAGACCCTTCTCCAGGGCATAATCCAGTATGGTTTTTCCAGTAGGTTTCAATGAAAAATCGCGCCTTCTGTCTGTCCTGGTATAATTCCCGTTTACTCCCGTAAAGGGCCGTGCTATGACTCTACCCACAGCATGCTCGCCCTTAAGGATTTCCCTGGCTGTCCTGCACATACCGTAGAGCTCTTCAACCGGTATGATTTCCTCGTGTGCTGCAATCTGGAATACACTGTCCGCCGAGGTATAAACTATTGGATATCCCGTCTTTACATGTTCATCTCCTAACGTCTTTATAATCTCTGTTCCCGAAGCTACTATATTGCCTAACACCTGGCGCTTGACAGCTTTTTCAAATTCCTTGACTATTTCTTCAGGAAACCCATCAGGATAAACCGGAAAAGGCTTGTCCAAAATCAAACCTGCTATCTCCCAATGGCCGGTAGTGGTATCTTTTCCGGCAGATTTCTCAGCCATCTTCCCGTAACATCCTGATGCACCGTCAACTCTCGCTATTCCCTTCAAATCTGCGATATTACCCAGTCCGAGCTTTTCAAGGTTTGGAAGCTTGAAGCCCTTGACCCGTGCAGCTATGTTTCCTATCGTATTGCTTCCCCTGTCTCCGTATTTGTCCGCATCCGGAAGTTCACCTATTCCAACACTGTCCATAACAATAATAATTGCCCGTTTCATGAATATTCTCCTTTTACTACACAATATAAAGGGACAAACTCCTTTTTAAAGAGATGTCCCCATGCTTTTAAAATTATTTTAATCTCATCCGGTTATGCTCGTGGATGTGTCTTTTTATATATCTCTTTTATTTTGTTCTTTGCAATCTGTGCATAAATCTGAGTAGAGGATATGTCGGAATGCCCTAGCATTTCCTGTATGGATCTTAAATCAGCACCGTTTTCAAGAAGATGTGCTGCAAAGGAATGCCTTAAGGTATGTGGTGTGATATCCTTGTTTATCTTTGCCTGGTTCTTGTACTGCTTGATTATTTTCCAGAAGCCCTGTCTTGTCAGACGTCTGCCGTTAATATTGACAAACAGTGACTTTTCATCATTCTTCTGTATCAGCAGCTCTCTTGCCTTGTTAAGATACTCCTGCAGAGATGTTACCGCTATGGAACCTATGGGTATCATTCTCTCACGTGACCCCTTGTTGCATTTGATAAAGCCCATCTCAAGGTTAATATCGGACACATTCAGAGAAATTAATTCCGAAACCCTTATTCCCGTCGCATACAGCAGCTCCAGCATCGCTTTGTCCCTGAAACCCTTAAGATCGACACATTTGGGCTGTTCCAGCAGAAGTTCTACTTCCTGGGTGGAAAGAATCTGAGGCAGTTTCTTTTCAACCTTTGGAGATTCCAGCTCGGAAGTAGGATCTTTTTCGATTATTTTATTTTTCTCCATGTACTGGTAAAGCGACCTGATGGATGCAAGGTTCCGGGAAATGGTAGACGTAGCACGCCCCTTTTTCTGCAAGTGAAGAAGGTATGCTATGACTGTTGTTTTATTGGTGTTCGATATATTATTTAAATTCAAGTCCTGTAAATATGTAGCGTATTGTTCGATATCCCTTCTATATGATTGCAGAGTATTTAGTGACAGCCGCTTATCTCTCTCGAGGAAATTAATAAATTTTTGTATTAAAGCTTCCATTAACCAACTACTCCTTTTTGATATTAATTTATATACTAAAATTTCTAAGGTTTTCTATGTTTTCTATGTTTTCACCATTGTATAATAT
>CALMWN010000187.1 GCA_937873555.1 uncultured Clostridia bacterium | reverse complement strand
AGCCTGCGCACCCTCCTCCTATGATGACTACGTCATATTCTCCGTATACATTTATTTGCTTTGCCTGCTCCAGATATTTTTTCATGATTTTATCCCCTTTCAGAAAAGTAAATTGTATGAATAAAATAAAGCTTCCGTCTTATCCTTTGATTGCTCCCAGCATTATGCCCTTTACAAAATACTTCTGGAGAAACGGGTATATGCAGAGTATCGGTATTGTAGCTACGATTACGGTTGCATACTTTATTGTCTCTCCCAGCTGTATCTGGTCTCCCTGGGCGGCAGCTCCCGCTGTCATCGTATTTGTACTGCTTAATATGAGGATTTCCCTCAATATCAATTGCAATGGGTATAATAGACGGTTATTTACAAACAGCATCGCATCAAACCATGCATTCCATTGCGCCACTGAATAAAAAAGCGTTATAACAGCAACAACAGGCAATGAAAGCGGAAGTATGATTTTGAACAGAATAGTAAAATCATTTGCTCCGTCTATGCGTGCCGACTCCTCAAGGCTTACCGGCACCCCCTGAAATGCCGTCCTCATTACAATCAGGTTGTATGTGACTACTGCCCTCGGGATTATCAGCGCCCATCTGGTATTGAACATTCCAAGATCCCTTACAAGTAAAAAATATGGGATCATGCCACCGCTGAACCACATGGTGAAAACTATGAAAAACATCATGCTGTTACCCCACATGGTACCTTTCCTGGAAAATGCATATGCACCAAGGATGGTCAGGAATACACTTATGGTCGTACCTCCCACAACATACATAATGGTATTCATATAGCTGGTAAGCAGAATGGGATTTTTGAACACCAGGCTATAGGCGTCGAATTTAATACCAAGCGGCAGCAGGAGCAGCCCCTTATGTCTCATTAAATCTGTCGGATCGCTGAAAGATGCAAAAAGAACATATAAGAACGGATACAATGTGACAATTGATAAAAACCCAAGTGCAATTATATTTATAAAGTCAAACAATTTTTCTCCATTGCTTCTTTTAATAGCCATAATCTCACCTTCTCACCATAGACTCGTCTCGGTAGCCGTTCTGCTTAGTTTGTTTGCAGCTACCACCAGAAGACAGCTTACAATAGAATTGAACAGCCCTACGGCAGAAGCATAACTGTAACTGGCCTCCAGCACACCTCTCCTGTAAACAAAGGTTGATATTACGTCAGCCGTTATATATATACTTGGATTATACAGCAGCATGACTTTCTCAAATCCTACGTTCATCAGGGCTCCTATCCTCAATATCAGAAGTATCATGATAGTTGGTAGTATGCCGGGTATTGTGATGCTCCATGTCTGCCTCCATCTGCCTGCGCCATCCATCCTGGCCGATTCGTAAAGCTCGGGATCAACACTGGTCAACGCTGCCAGGTAAATAATGGAACTCCACCCCACCTGCTGCCATATTTCAGAGATAATATAAATGGGCCTGAAAAGGTTTGCATTCAGAAGAAGGTTTTGATTTTCGCCTCCCAGAGCTGTTAAAAGCACAGTGATAACTCCATCCTGCTTTATAAAATTTACAATCATACCGCATATTACGACTATGGAAATAAAATGCGGGACATAAGTGATGGTCTGCACAATCCTTTTATAAAACACGCTTCTTAATTCATTCAAAAGAAGCGCAAGGATTATTGGAGCGGGAAAAGTGAAGATCAGTCCGTATATACTAAGAAGAATGGTATTCTTTAAAAGTCTGAAAAAATAAAAGCTCTTGAAAAAGTCAGTGAAGTTCTTAAAACCAATCCAGGCACTTCCCCATATCCCGTCAGCCGGATTAAAGTCTTTAAATGCAATGATTGCACCGTACATAGGTATATAATGGAAGATAATATACCATATAATAACCGGTGAGCCTATCAGGTATATGTACTTGTTCTTTTTAAAATCAACTCTGACTCTTTTCCAGAAGGTCTCCTTGTGAAACAGGCCGGAGGCAGGATTTCCATTCAGTCCCGGTTTGTTTTGAACTGCAAGCATGTGGCATCCTCCTTGTTAGAAGTGCGCAGGCAACGTAATATCAGCCGTTTTACGCACTGTCATTACGTTGTCTGCAAGCGCGTTATTACATAACAAATTTCAAGCCTTTGCCTTATCAGGGCCTCTTGGAATATCTGTCCAGCTGTTTCTGCATCAATTCCGTCGCTCTATCAAGCCCCATACTTTTCAATGTTCCGACATATTTATCAAAGTCGCTCAATGGCGCCTTGCCTGATATGAACTGATTGAACATTTCGTTGGTGTAAGTATTGATTTCATTCATAATGGTTGCAAGTTCCTTACTCTCTTCCTGTGTAGGAGTAAGGGGTGGCAGAAGATTTTCATTCTTGCAAAGCATCCACTGCTTTCTCCCTTCAATTTGCTCCGGCAAACTGTCACGTTCATTCAATACGTCCTTGTATTTGGCAACTGATGTAGTTGACTGCCAGATAGTATACTTGGCCATGGATTGCTCTCTTGACAGCCCTTCGGGGTTGTTGATGATAAGGTCGGTATATTTTGGCTTGCCATTGACCATGGTGTAAGTTTTACCTTCAACACCCCAGTTTGCAAGGATGTTGCCTTCAGGGCTATACCCGTAATCAAGGAATTTAGTCGCTTCTCTGACATTCTTGCATGCAGTGGTAATGGCAACGCCGCCTTTGTTATAGGAGTATGACGACTGCCCTGTAGTCGGTACGTCACCCTTCTTCAACGTTGGATATGGCACCGGCAGCATTTGAAAATTAGGATTTTTAGGTTTCATCATTGCAGTATACCTGGTTATCTGGCTGCCCATGGAACCAAGAATCGCAAATACCTTATCGGCCGTATATTTTTCATCCTGTATCTTATCTGTGCTTACCAGAGATTCGGGATCAAGGAGACCTTCCTTGTACCAACTGTTCATAAGCTGCAGGAATTCTTTATACTTCGGGTCTACAGGGCCAAAAGCGGCCTTTCCCTTGTTATTGTAGAAAACACTCCGGATATCCCACGCACCTATAAACGCAGGCATGTCATCTATTCTCATCTTACCTACGAAATGCAGAGGAATCTCATCCTTCTGCCCGTTGCCGTTGAGATCCATATCCTTAACTTTTCGAAGCATTACAGTCCACTCATCAAGGGTTGTCGGTACTTCCATATTCATCTTTTTAAACCAGTCTCCCCTGAGAATCGGACCGCCAAATACAGCAAGTTCGCGGTCCCCGTAAAATGCAGGCAAGTTATAATAGGTACCGTCATCCATTTCCTGCTCTTTTCTCAATGTGGGATTCTCTTCAAGAACTTTCTGGAGATTGGGAGCCCATTTCTTAACAGGTTCATTCAACGGAATGATTACCTTATCTTTGATATATGCTCCAGGTCCGCCTGGTACCGTCAGCCATTCATACTGGATCAAATCCGGAAGCTGACGTGAAGCGATAAGAAGATTGAACTGCTCTTTTGCCGAACCAACAGGCGGGTGCAGGAATTCCAGTTTGATACCCGTCCTCTTCTCCATCTCCTGGTATGCCAGGTTGTCGTTAAGGGTTTTCAGCGCTCCGGCGGCTTTACCGATATCCGCCCAGAAAGTAAATTTCATCGGTTCCCTGACAATAGGCAGAGTCAACGGTTCAGTTCCGGCAGCAGCAGTAGAAGCCGCTCCGGCAGACGGTACATCTGCCTTCTTGGTTTCCGCAGCCTTCTGGCTGCATCCGGCAAACATGGAAGCTATCAACGAGAAACAAACGAAGAATACGAGAACCTTGCTTAAAGTTTTTCTCATTTTAACCCCTCCCTGATTAATATATACTTAAATGCTCATAAAGAGCCATAAGCCATTACGGGCAGGTAAAACCCCATCATCCCGGTTCTAGCAACAGAGAAAGCAAAAGTACGGACCTGGTGCCATTTTGCATATATATGTAAACAAGAGGAAGACTATTATTTCGCGAATAAAATTTTGTTGATAAATTTCAATTCGAATCTGGCATTTGTCATGCTATTGGTGCAGTATCCACAGGTTTTCAGAATGAAAGCCGTGATATTACAAGCTCATGGACATACAGGATACGTATGCTGCAGTTGATTAACCGGAATTATTGATTATGTTCTAAATATTATCACGTTGTGCTTATAAAAAATATACTAATAATTATATGTGATTATCTGAAAATATTATTGTTATGAAGAGTGATCTGTAAATATTATAAACCGGTGCCATATCTGCATAATTTGTTGTCTTTTAACCGCTTTATCTGTAAAATACACATAACATCTGGTATAATACTTCTATACCCGGTTCCGGGTTTATTTCACCGTCAGCTAATCAGGCTGCTTCCGGATAGTGCTTTGTTACTTCTTAGGTTTTCTGAGATTTGCAGTAAGAATTTCTTTATTCTCTTAAAGGAAATAACTTTTATATTCATATAAATCAACATAATAAAAACATGAAAAGGGATATACCGATGAATAAAAAACAGAGGCTTGAAAAAGCGTTGAAAGTTCACTGGCATAGGCTCTTGTACCAAATGTTCAACAATATAAGCATGAAAAACAAACTTATAATTTCCTATGTTTTTGTTGTCTTTATCCCGGTGGTGCTGGTAGGACTCATCCTGATCAGCGATATGCGGAAGACTGCAATTCAAAAGGCAATCGATGAGACAATAAGTAATGCCAATAAAACCGAAAGGGATTTGGAAGAAATTTTTAAAACCCTTTTGGATGTGTCGAACAGGATTTATGTTGACAATAATCTTGAGAACATAATGGCAAAAAAGTACCAGTCCGCCTGGGAAGTTGTTCTTGCTTTCAGAAGCTACAGTGCGTTCAATGATTATATCAATTATTACAAGGCAATCAGGGACATAAGATTTTATATGACAAAGGACAACCTGCTGGGGGATATGAAATATCTTAAAACAACCGATGAGATCAAGAATTACCCCTGGTATGAAAAAACAATATCCAAAAGGGGACTTGTCTCGTGGGAATATACCTACAATGAAACAAGACAGGAATTCTATCTGAGCCTTACAAGGCTGGTCAGCAACACGCATGGGGCACCTATAGGTGTCCTTGTGATGGATGTCAGTAAAGACTACATATATTCAATTTTAGAAAATGACACCTATCAGACTATGATTGTCAATGACCAGGGATTCATCATCGCTGCAAAGGATTATTCCATAATCGGAAGAACCCTCGAAAACATAGGTCTTAAGGATCTTTCCCCTCAAGAAGGTACAAGTGTTTTCAATTGCAGTTATCAGGGCAGAAAATCAATTGCAACAGTAAAAACCTCTGTCCCGCAATTGAGTAATAATGTCTTTAAAATCATATCCATTTTTCCGACAGACAACATCATTTCGGGTGCAAATAAAGTTATTATTTCTGGATTTGTGATAATAACGGTAAGCCTGATACTGGCTCTCATTATAATAATAATATTTTCCAGGGTTTTATCGGAGAGGATCAGAAAATTAAGTCTTGAAATGCATAATATCGCACTCGGGAATCTGAACACAACCATAACGGTAGATGGTGAGGATGAAATCGGGCAGCTCTCAAAGGACTTGAGCGTCATGGTAAAAAGTATCAATAATTTGATTCATGAAGTTTATGAAGTCAACCTTCAAAGAAACAATATGCTAATGCTTCACAGGGAAATCCGTTACAAGATGCTGGTAAGCCAGGTAAACCCCCATTTTCTTTTCAATGCCCTGGAAGCCATACGCATGAAGGCTCATTCCATAGGGCAGGACGAGATCTCGGAAAAGGTGAAATCACTTGGGAAAATACTAAGAACAAGTCTTGAATCCTCAAGGGACTTTATTAAACTCGAAAAGGAAATCGACCTTGTGAAAAATTATCTTGAACTGCAGAGTTTTCGCTTCGGCAACAAAATCAGGTATAATCTTGATATAAAAAATGTTCCTTTGGAGACAAGAATCCTTCCTTTCATAATACAACCCATTGTAGAAAATGCAGTGGTTCACGGCCTGGAAAATAAAGCAGGAGACGGCGCAGTAGAAATTAAAATATCCAGGGAAGGCAGCCTGCTCAAAATCTGTATTGCGGATAATGGGTTGGGCATAGATCAGGAAAAGCTTTCATATATACGCAGTACACTTGATGAGCAGGATTATCCCGATGGCAGGATAGGACTCAGAAATGTCCACCAGCGAATACAACTTCATTACGGCAGGGAATATGGCCTGGCTCTTCAAAGTGAAAGGGATATCGGAACCAGAGTGGAGTTTTACCTGCCCGGGGAAGGAGAAGCAGTATGTTGAAGGTATTGATCATTGATGATGAGCCAATAGTCAGGGAAGGCATAAAAACAATCATCGACTGGGAGAATTATGGTTTCAGCATATGCGGTGACGCATCCAACGGACTTGACGGCTTGGAAAAAATTTACGAATTGCTCCCCGACCTTGTGATTGTTGATATAAAAATGCCTGTAATTGATGGTTTTCAGATGGTTGAAGAGTTATGCAGGAGAAAAGTCCACGTGAAAGTTATCATTTTGACCGGTTATTCCCATTTTGAATATGCAAAGAAAGCAATGAATCTTGGAATAAAATCCTACCTTTTGAAGCCTATAGAACAGGAAGAACTGATAACTGAAATCATCAAGGTCTATGATGAAATTACCAGTGAAAGAAGGGAAAAAAGCTATATAAGCAAGAGTGTACCTCTCACAAAGGAGAAGGTTCTGGAGAACATATCCTATGGAAATGAGAGTCTTGAATCCGTCGGAGAGTTTAATGACTTTTACAGGTTCGACTTTCCGTGGAATTCCTACCAGATTGTTTTGTTGAAGCATGACGAATGTGAAGAATTGAGGAAATTACCAGTTAAAAATGTCAGGGATATTGCCAGGGAATATATCGAGATGAACAATCTTGGGTATGTTTTCAAAATAGAAAAGTACTGTGGCATACTATTGAAGAATCCGGCACCGGAAAGTAAATTTACAATTTTTGAAGACATTATGAAGGATATCGGCTCATCGCTTGGAGGGGAGTGTTTCCTTGCAACAGGCAATAAAGTTACAGAATTTGACGATATTATGCTGTCTTTTCAGTCAGCCCTGCAAATGATGGACAAAAAATCCATCAATGTTATAGGCAATGTACTCACATACATACACAAGAATCTTGACAAAGACATTAAAATGGAGACCCTTTCAAGAATATTCTGCTACAACAGCGCATATCTCGGTAAAATGTTCAAGGACCATACCGGTGAATATTTCAACACATATCTGGACAGGGTCAAAATGGAAAAGGCGATGCAATTGTTAAAGGCAGGCGATAAGGTTTATGAGGCTGCAGAAAAAGTAGGCTACAGTAA
>CALMWN010000186.1 GCA_937873555.1 uncultured Clostridia bacterium | reverse complement strand
TGGTAGCGTGTTTTTTTGTTGCTTTCATACAAGTTGTAGGGACACACATCAGTAGGATGAATGTCTCTTTTTGAACCCGCAGGTGGTCGTTATCTGCGGACTTTTTATATGCTTTTTTAGGTTGAGGAACTAATCATTTTGAATATGGGGAGAGTGATGATTATGACAAAAATGAAGAGCACTTTTGATTATATAAAGGGAATCCGTGGTGGTTGGGTGATAAACCCTCGAACCAGGGTGCAGGAAAATGAAATGAAGAACAAAAAGAAACGCAGGCAGGAAGAAAAGAAATTTATAAAGGATGGATTTAAATAGTGGATATAAAGAATTATGGAAAGCTGAATTTAGTAGATTACGGGTTTATCCCAACAATGATGCCGGAAGACGTGAGTGGTACCCCGGCACGCATTACGGCAGTATACAAAGAGATGTATGAGCTCACCTGTGAATACGGACATACCTACGGCAGGCTAAAAACAAGCATCTATTACCGTGATGGGCTAGAAGCTTTTCCAACAACAGGTGATTTTGTGCTGATAAATTACAACCCTAGTGGTGACAGCCAGATTATAAAAACTCTTAATAGAAAATCATTCTTTTCCAGGCGTGACCCCACACCCGGGCGAGGTGAACAAGCAGTTGCCGCAAACTTTGACTATGTATTTATCATGCAATCATTGAATTTTGATTTTAACATTAAAAGGTTAGAGAGATATGTAACGCTTGCGTGGCAGTCAGTTGCTGTACCTGTGATCGTCTTAACTAAAGCAGATTTGGTTGATGATTGCACCGAGCAAGTTAGGGCAGCGGAAAGGATTGCGAAAAGTGTAGGCGTATACGCTGTAAGTGTAAAAACCGAATACGGAATTACCGCTTTAAGTGAATACCTAAAACCCCGAAAGACCATTGTTTTTCTTGGCTCATCCGGTGTGGGCAAGTCAAGTCTTGTCAACGCATTAGCTGGCGATGAAATTATGACGGTAAAAGATATCCGTGAGGATGATTCCAAAGGCCGCCATACTACCACTCACCGCCAATTGATTATGCTTAATAGCGGCGTTATGGTTATCGATACACCAGGAATGCGTGAGCTTGGCATGTGGGATGTCAGCAAGGGTCTTGGAGAAGCGTTTGGCGACGTGGAAAGATATTTTGGGAGGTGTAAGTTCAGTGACTGCCGCCATCAGACCGAGCCGGGCTGTGCAGTCAGGGCGGCGATTGCGAGTGGCGAACTACCGCGCGAGCGCTGGGAGAGCTATCTGCAACTGAAACGGGAAGCAAAATTTTCCGACGACAAGGCGGGGTATCTGCATGAAAAGCAGAAGCGGCACAAAGACATTGCGAAATTACAAAAGCAGAATAAAAAAGTGGATTACCGGCACACAGCTTGCGCTGAGAGTTTTACCTGCAAGATCTGTGGAACATTTATTGTGCCGGAAGGTGCTGGCAGCCAGCACCGTAATCATTGCCCGAAATGTCTGTCCAGCATTCATGTTGACAACGAGCCGGGCGACCGGGCATCTCTGTGTAAAGGAATTATGGACCCGATTGGTGTATGGGTGCGCAAAAACGGTGAATGGGCAATTATTCACCGCTGTCGTTTATGCGGTGTACTCAGTTCAAATCGGATAGCAGCGGATGACAATCCCACTCTGCTCATGTCTATTGCAGTGAAGCCATTGGCAACACCTCCTTTTCCGTTAGGACAACTGGAACAGTGCTTTGACAATGACTCAAAGTCGTAGGGACATTGCAAAATGGGGTAAGCAAGTGAAGAAAAATGGAGGGTTTAAGTAATGAACAATTATTCAATCAGGCAAATAAATGACGATGAATACGAAACCGTAAGACAGTTGGACAGTGATGCTTTCGGATATAACGAACGTGGCAGTGACGGAGAATTTCACAGAATCTTTGCCGACAGCATCCGTCGGTCGCCATATTTCATACCGAAGCTTGATTTAGTCGCTGTTACGAATGAAGGATTTATTCTCGGACACGGTATTTTCTCGGCACTGCCGATGGGTGATGCCGGAAATCATATCGTATGGCTCAATAGCCTTGCTATCAGACATGGAGAAAAAGATAACCATACTGAAAAGGAATATGAGTACCAGAGAAAAGGTATTGGAACAGCTATTGTCAAACATGGACTTGAAGTTGCAAAGTCCTTGGGCTTTACGGCATGTATGACATGTGGGAACCCCGCCGTCTATCAAAAG
>CALMWN010000185.1 GCA_937873555.1 uncultured Clostridia bacterium | reverse complement strand
GAGATGAATTAAAAGGCATTATAGAAGAAAAAGGCGGTAAAGTGACCGGTTCGGTAACGTCAAAAACAAATTACCTGATAAATAATGACAGTTTGTCAGGCTCCTCAAAGAATAAAAAGGCGAAAGAACTGGGGATAAGCATTATTACCGAAAATCAGTTTCTTGATTGGCTTAATAATGGGATTAAACCCGAAAGCGAGTTTTAGAGTTTTAAAACTTGAATTTTATAAAAATATGAAGCTGCTTGCTTTATGGATGCAAATGAATGCAATAACCTGATAAACATCTAAAGTATAGTTTAGGCTTTAGCCTAATAAATTATTGTGGGGGTGTGCTTTGTGACAAGATTGGATGAAGTATTGCAATACTTGGAGGAAAACCTGGATCTTGAGCATATTGATTCGGTAAAAGTGAGGCTGAAGAAAGCCTTAAACTATGAGAAAGTTGATAGAATACCAGTTAAAATTGGTGTGTCCCCAAATAGGTTTAAAGGCTATACATACCCTGAAATCTATGGAGATATGGAAAAAATGATGATAAATGAACTGATTGGGGTATGTGGACGGGTAGAGGTCAAGGATGACGGACTGCCTATGATACGCGCAAATTACGGAGTTGGTACCTTTCCTTCACTGTTTGGCTTAAAATGTAGAGTTGTAAATAATAATCTTCCATGGATTGAACATGTTGATTCTATAGACCAGATAAAAAAGATTCTCGATAAGGGTATTCCTGATGTAAGAACAGGTTTGGGAGCAAAGGATTTCAATACTCACGAATATTATCATGAACAGCTTTCAAAATACCCTAAATGCAAAGAAGCCATTCCTATTTATCACCCTGACCTCCAGGGGCCCTTTGATGTAGCTCATCTTATCTGGGGATCCGATATATACTACGCTCTTTATGATGAACCCGATACTGTGCATGCTCTAATGAAGCTGGTAACTCAAACCTATATAAAGTTTATGACTGAATTGAAAAAAACTATAGATGATGAGGACAATGGCTTTAATTATCACTGGGGTACCCTATACAAAGGCCGTGTAACACTTAGGGATGATTCGCCTGTAAACCTGTCCAGGGATATGTATGAGGAATTTGTCAAGCCTTATGATGAACAGATCCTAAAAGAATTCAATGGCGGAAGTATCCACTACTGCGGACGCGCAGACCAGTGGGTATTTAGCATGATTGAATGCGAAGGGATAGGGGGCTTGAACTTTGGGCAGCCTCCGAAGATAGTTTTTGGATTTGAATTTTTGAATAAAGTTTATGACAGGGCTAAGCAAAATAAGGTTGCAATAACGGGTTATGGTATGAGCAAGGATTTGATAATGGCTTTGAAGGATTCAAAATTTACGACAGGGGTTACTTTTCAAACAGAAGCCTTGGACAGTAATGAAGCTGTAAAAATTCTAAATAGTACCATGTTGGTGTAGATTTATGGAATTGTAAAACAGTCTGTGATATATGAAACAATATATCACAGACTGCTTTTCAGCTTTCAGGCAAGGCCTGGGTGGAACCGGTGCATGAGGAATGGTGGATGAATTCAAACTGAACAGTGAAAATAACTGCAGCCTCAGGAATGTTTTACTTTCCAAGCCTTCTTATGGCCAATACTACCGGGACTGTGACAATAACTGCAATAACAGCCTCAGGAATACCATTGGTGAGTGCTATGGTGTATATTGTCTTTGCCGCCAATGATGGGCTTATACCCCTTGCCTGCGCAAACCGCTCGGCATATAAAAAGTAAATCATGGTCAAAACGCCGAAGGTGTTTGTTAAAGAGCCGACAGCTGCACCTATTCCGATTTTAAGGGTTTCATTTTTGCCGAATGCGAACTTGTAGCAGTAATATGCGGTTACAGCTATAAGCATGCGCGGCAATACCGACACCAGCGGGTTGATAAAAGCAAAGGACAGTACGGTGGGGGCTGTAATATTCTGCATTATGCTGAATATTCCAAAGATAAGGCCTATCGAGATACCTACAACAGGACCTTCAATTATGGCCCCTATAATGACAGGCAGGTGCATGATGGTCGCCTTGGCAAAAGGTAAGGGAATAAACCCGTATCCCGACAATCCAAGCGCAATGGTAATTGCTGAAAGCATGCCTACTACAGCAATTTTCCTTGTTCCGAATTTCCTTGATATGATTGTTCTTTCTTCCATTTGATTGACCTCCGTTCTTATTCCTGTTATTTCCGGCGGGTACTTGTTACACCGGTATGGATATAAGTCGAAGCTATCCCTACAAACTAATATGTACTTTTCAAAGGGTATTTTGATAAAGTTCGGTTTCGCAGGAATACCGACTATTTTTATATTATACCACGTTTAATTTTAAATTAAAGTGTTATTTTTGATTTGGTGTCCCAGATAATATCTATTGCCATATTACTCCCCTCCTAGCCTCCCCTCACTTCAAGGGGAGGAACCGGAATTGCCCTGGAGATTTTCTGTCAAAGGTTCAACTCTCTTTCCAATTGTTTTATATGCGATGGTGTTTTCCTTCTCTTTTCCCTTTGTCTTTCTTCAAAGCACTGCTTTTTCTTCCCCTTGAAGTGAGGGGAAGATAGATGGGGAGCTTAATATAATTCAAATTATTATATGAGTAATTTAAACTTCTGGTTTGTTTAAGAGTGCCTTTCTACCTTGTCTGCAAATACTTGCAGAGAAAGTTTTTTTGATAAAACTGTGGCAATTTGATACAATATTTATTAAAATATTTATGATAATTGTGCAGTATTGGTTGAATACGAAAAAATCAACCTGTATAATATATGGCTAAAAGGAGAACAGAAATATGCCAGCGGAAGTTAGAACAAGGTATGCGCCAAGCCCAACCGGCTACATGCACATCGGCAATCTCAGGACTGCCCTTTATGAATATCTGATAGCCAGGTCGAATAACGGCAGATTTATCTTAAGGATAGAAGATACAGATCAGGCAAGATATGTTGAGGGAGCGATAGATGTCATATACCAGACCCTTAAAATGGTAGGCCTCAAGCATGATGAAGGACCTGACATAGGAGGGGATTACGGACCATATATCCAAAGCCAGAGGAAAAATCTTTACAAGCCTTACGCAGAAATGCTTGTGGAAAAAGGGGAGGCTTACTACTGCTTCTGTTCAAAGGAGCGTCTGGCTATTCTGAAGGAAGAAAATGAGGCAGCAGGCCTGCCTAACAAATATGACCGTCACTGCCTGTCCCTTTCAAAAGAGGAGATAGCACAAAAGCTTGCCGAGGGCGTGCCCTGCGTTATCAGGCAGAAGATGCCGGATACTGGTGCTACAAGCTTTGATGACGCAGTGTATGGGACCATAACCGTTGAAAACAGTATACTTGAGGATCAGGTGTTACTTAAATCGGACGGCTTTCCTACATATAATTTCGCGAATGTTGTAGATGACCATCTTATGAAAATCACACATATTGTAAGAGGAAGCGAGTACCTGTCTTCCACTCCCAAGTACAGCCTGCTTTATAAAGCCTTTGGCTGGGAGATTCCCACATATGTGCATCTGCCTGTGGTCACCAAGGAAGGCGGGCAGAAGATGTCAAAGCGTTCGGGAGATGCTTCCTTTGAAGACCTTGTTGAAATGGGCTATCTTGTTGAGGCTATTGTCAATTATGTTGCCCTGCTGGGATGGAGTCCGGGTACTACCCAGGAAATCTTCACCCTGGAAGAATTGGAGAAGGTTTTCAGTATTAACGGAATAAGCAAATCTCCTTCAACCTTTGACTTTGAAAAGTTGAACTGGTTTAATGGCGAGCATATCAGAAGACTTACCCTGGAGGAGTTTCACAACAGGGCAAAACATTATTATGAAGGCAGAATAACAAAGAGCGGAATTGATCTTCTTAAGGTCAGCAAGCTGCTTCAGGTCAGGACGGAAGTGCTGACCAACATTCCTGACAACATAGACTTTTTTGATGTTCTCCCCGAATATGACAACCAGATTTATGTGCATAAGAAGATGAAGACGACCCTTGAGAATTCCCTTGAAAGTTTAAAGGCTGC
>CALMWN010000184.1 GCA_937873555.1 uncultured Clostridia bacterium | reverse complement strand
ACCTATGACCCCCTGCTTGTAAGGCAGGTGCTCCCCCAGCTGAGCTAAGCGCCCACACATAACGTCTCTCCAAGAGACAATAACTAGTATACAAAAATTATAATTCAAAGTCAACACTCAAAAAAACTTTATTTTCAATTTATTAAAATTAACCTCCTGATAGCTCAATGATGCTCTTTTATGCACCAGAACGCTCACTTTGCCTCATCCAGCAGGGACAACAAATCCTCCTCCCGGAACATGTACTTTTTATTGCAGAAATGGCACTGGACTTCAGCATTGTGCTGATCTTCAATAATGCTCATTATTTCCGCCTTCCCAAGGCTGATAATGTTGCGTTCCATTCTTTCCCTGGAACAGTTGCATTGAAATCCGCAGGAGGTCCTTCCTGAAATATTCAGACCCTTTTCTCCCAGAACCATGTCAAGGATATCTTCCGGTGTCTTCCCATCGGCCAGCAGCGCGGTAACAGACGGTATTTCCTTCACCCTGTTTTCCAAAAACCCGATCATATCGTCTTCAGCTCCCGGCATAAGCTGTATAATGAAGCCTCCGGAATTCATAACGGTTCCATCGGTATCCACCAGCACTCCAAGGGCAACGATAGAGGGTACCTGTTCCGAATAGGCGAAATAATATGCAATATCCTCGGCTATTTCACCTGATACCAGATCCACATACCCAATATAAGGCTCTTTCAGTCCGAAATCCTTAATTACGTTCAAATAGCCGTTCTTCCCTATGGCACCCGACACATCAAACTTCCCGGACCTGTTAAGCGGCAGGTAAACACCCGGATTATGTACATAACCTCTGACATTTGCGTTTGTACCGGATACTACCACTATACCGCCAAGAGGACCATCACTCTTGATCTGGATTGTCAGAGTGTCCCTTTCCCCTTTCAATGTCTGTGACATCATTGCAGCTGCAGTCATTGTCCTTCCCAGTGCGGCAGCCGCCAATGGCGATAATCCATGTATCTCCATTGCCTTGCCTGCCATATCTGTGGTAGCAGCGGCAAAAGCCCTTACAGTACCTTCCGCTGCTGTAGCTCTTATTATATAGTCTTGCATTTACATCCCTTTCCTCAAATTACCTCTTTGAACAATTATCGATGGGGCCCTGATTAAAATTTGCTCAGCTTCGATTATCGTAAATTTTGTCTTCATATGTTGCAGACCAATTGAAAACCCCGGTATTATTTATACCGGGGTTAAGAACTGGCTATAAAGATTTATGTTAAAGTTTTATAAACTTTAATTACATAGCCTTAACAACATTTGCAGCCTGAGGTCCTTTTGCTCCCTCAACAACTTCAAATTCAACTTCCATGCCTTCGTCAAGTGTCTTGAAACCATCCATGTTAATAGCTGAGAAATGAACAAATACGTCATTTCCGCCATCCCTTTCGATAAATCCAAAACCCTTCTCAGCGTTAAACCACTTTACTCTTCCTCTTTCCATGCTTACATCCTCCTGAAAAAATACTTTAAGTTAGCTCAAACAGTTGCGTTTTTACTAAACCTTAATCAGTGTAACATATAGCTTTATAGCTTGTCAACTAATAATTTCCTGTCTTATGTCAACGTCACTGGCTATCAGGTTTCCATAAATATTCTTGTAAGTTTATTATTCCGCTTACATCGAATATTATTCCTTCTTCTTCAAGCAATTTTTTCTGCACTTCAATGCCTCCAAAGGCGAAGCTTCCGCTCAGTTCGCCTTTTCGATTGACCACCCTGTGGCAGGGTATAATTCCCGGTTGTGGATTTGAATGCAATGCCCAACCTACTATTTTGGATTTTCTCGGCTGCCCTATCATTCTCGCGATATGCCCGTATGTTGTAACTTTTCCCTTCGGGATCTGTTTTACCAGATCGTATACATCCTCAAAAAATGCCATTTTTTTCACCTTCATAATGTTTGATATTATTATCTTATAAAGTCATTTTTTGCATACGAAAAATATTCTTTCACTTTTTGGAGAAGGAGCTTTCAAGCTAAGATCATCATAAATCTCCAAAAGCTCCATTCCGGACGAAGCTATGACATCCTTGATTTCTTTGACAGAATATGCTCTTTCATAATGGGTTTCCTCTGTTTTAAAATAATGCTGTCCGTTCCTTATAAAGAATGTCAGGTCGAACTCACAGATTTTTCTTGTCTTATGGTATCTGTTTGTCCAGATATATGTTATTTCTTCCCCTACTTCATAAAAAACATTGTCCCCTAAAACGGTTTTCAGTTTATATGGGGTATTTATATCAAAAATGAACAGCCCCCCGGGGTTCAGATAATTGTTTACAAGCTTGAAAACAGACTTTAAATCGTTTTTATGCGTTATGTAGTTGATACTGTCCATCATGCTCAATACCACATCTACAGTTCCATACAATTCGAAATTTGACATATCCTGATTAATGTAAAGGATATCAAGGCTTTGCTGAACCGATTTTATTTTTGCGCATGAAAGCATCTCGGCAGATATGTCTATGCCAATCATATCATATCCCCTTTTTGCCAACTCTATGGAAAGATTCCCGGTACCGCAACCTAAGTCAAGTATCAAAGAAGGGTTGGTTTCATGCATTTTGAATATCGTTTCCATATAATCAGCCCAATTACTGTAATCCACGTCATGCATCAATTTGTCATATACCGCTGCCAGACCCGTGTAGATAATCCCACCCCCTCTGATGCACATTATATCAAAATATGGCCTTCCGGACAATCTTCACGAGGTTTTTGCTGAATAAAAAGAACAAAGGTGAACAACTATAGCTGTTCACCTTTTTGAGCATTTATCATCATTTTTTTCCTCTTGGTCATGAGACCGCCTATTCTACCGGTCTCTTTCGCCGTCAGGCTTTTCCATCCATAATTCCTGACTTTATCAATCAGCCCCAGTTCAGAAATTATTTCGTATTTAATGCTTTCATCTCTGTTCTCCAACCAATACACCTCCATTATGCAAATCCTGCATTTTACAGAAGGTAGTTTGTGGAGAATTCACTTTTTTTATGCATTAAAGGAATAATCCAAATCATATATTTATTTGATTGACCTTTTTACCACCTCTACAGCTCTTTTGAACTGTATATCATCTTCCCTCGGTATCTGTGATACCGGCACATTCTTATATTTATCACTGTTCTGGACTTCTTCATCCGGCTGGATCCCTATACCCTGTATACAAACTCCCGACGGCGTATAGTATCTTGCAATTGTAACTTTAAGCCCGGAACCGTCATCCAGTCTTACAACTGTTTGAACCAAGCCTTTCCCAAAGGTTTTTGTACCTATCAGCGTACCTTTTTTATGATCTTTAATAGCACCTGCAAGAATTTCCGAAGCACTGGCGCTGTTCCCGTTGACCAGGACAGCCATTGAAAGGTTTAATTCCTTTGCGTCCGAACGTTTTTCACTTTTTTTGCCGTATTTGTCCTGAGTATATACTATCAGTCCCTCAGGAAGCAGCCTGTCAGCGATGGCAACCACCTGCTCGTAGTCCCCCCCGGGGTCATCCCTGAGGTCTATCACCAGGCCCTTCATTCCTTGTGAAATCAGCTTGTTCAGTCTTTGTTCAAAAGCTGAAGCTATTTCGCTGTCAAACATTACTATTTTTATATACCCTATATTCCCCGGAAGCAGTTCGGATCTAATATTCTCTATCTTAATCCTCTTCCTCACAAGGTTGAAATCCATTGACTTTCCTGCAGAAGGCCTGTAAAAAGTTACTTTTACCTTGGTGTTTTCCTGGCCCTTTATCATACTGATTATCATGTTTTCATCCCTTATGCCGGTCACGTCCTTGTCATCCACCTTGATAATCTTGTCTCCCTGCTGCACACCTGCATTCTTGGCAGGAGAATCATCAAAAGGCTCAATTACCGAAAGGATACCATCACTGTCAAGTGATATCGACACTCCTATACCCACATAACTGCCTTCCGATTTTTCCATGAACGACTTCATTTGATCCTTGTTAAAATAAACGGTGTAAGGATCCTTGAGTGAATCCGCCATTCCGGAAATTGCCCCTTCAATAAGGTTATTCTCATCTACATTTTCATAATATGATTTTTTCAATATGCTTTTTACGTCTTCGAATTTCTTGATATTCTGCGGGTTTGCCTTATCCCTGTCGAAAGAAATACTATAGCCGGGATGGAAATAATTCCACCCGAAAAATGCTGCAAATGATATCGCAAAAGTAATTATTGATGTTACCAGTACCAACGAAATTATTCCTAAAATCAACCGCCTGTTGTTCAATAAAAGCACCCCTAACATTGCAATTTGAAGTCACTTGAAATTATGTACCATTATATCATATGCTTCCGTTTCAACAAATAAACCCGGAACACATTCAATTTGCATTATGGCTTGGAACTTTGACAACGCATATTGAATAGCATATCCCGGGTATAAAGGCATCTTCTGTGGTTGTATCGTTACGGACTCACATAATCAAGCGGATCGGTAGTAGCACCATTGACCCTTACTTCAAAATGCAGGTGAGGGCCTGTGGACAACCCCGTACTGCCTACTCTTCCTATGATGGCTCCCGCTTCCACCTCTGCACCGTTTGACACCAGGATTGAACTGCAGTGAGCATACAAAGTGGAAATTCCGCCTCCATGATCTATAATTATGGTATTACCATATCCATCCTGCCAGCCTCTGAAAATAACAACACCCTTGTTAGCCGCGAATATGGCAGATGCATTTGGTGCATTGATGTCAACTCCCGTGTGCATCCTGTATACTCTTAATACAGGATGCAGCCTGTTTCCATAGGGAGAGGTAACAACCCCATTTGCAGGCCATATCATATTACCTCCGGCATATTTGCCACCGCTCCTCTGAAGGCTCTTAACCAAAGCATCCAGCTCTTTTGACTTTCTAAGCAGAGCATCCTCCTGAGCAGCCAATTTATTAATTTCGGTGTTGATCCTGTTTATCTTGGTTTCGACATCAGACCTGGAAACCTGTATGGACTTTATAGCCAGCTGCTTGTCGATAGCCTTGTTTACAGTCGCCTGTTTGTCATCTTCCTTCAATGCCTTTTTGTATTCTGCATCCTTTTTCAAGACCTCGATAGACTGCAGCAGCTCCTTGTCATTCCTGGAAATCACCGAAATGAGTTTAACCCTCTCAATAAGGTCTACCAGGTTCTTTGATTCCATTAAAACCTGAATGTATGATATATTGGAATTCTCATACATGGTCTTCAGCCTCGTCTTCAGCAAATTCATCTGGCTGTTGTATTTATCTTCCGTTGATTTTATGTCATCATTTATTCTCTTTATTTCTTCGTCATACCGCTTTACTTCCTTCATCAATGAATCAAACTGGGCAGCTTCCTTGCCCTGCACCATTTCAAGATATTTCCTGTTGCTGCTTTCCTTCGACAGCTCACCCTGCTTGTTTGCCTGCTGTTTCTTCAGGCTGTCCAAATAATTCTGTATATTGCTTTTCTCGCTATTAATATCATCTATTTGGTTGGATAATACAGAAAAATTGAGCATCAACAGCAAAATCGCCGTTAAAACACATAATCCGGCTTTTTTCATCAGTTTCGCCCTCCTACAGTTGGTATTCTACTCTCGTTTTAAAGAGCATAAAATACACTTGTACTACTTTTCATAGGCACTTGAATAAAGTGTAAATTTACATTTCCATCCACAATTATACCATATATACATCGCATATTTAAAGAATAAAAATAAAAATTGGCAAAAAGTCGCCTGACCTCACCACAGCGTCAATCCCGGACAGCTCATAAGGCCGGCATCAGACTATACGTGTAAATATTTCCTGATTGAGATCAAGCTTCCCGCCGCACCTACACCGGCTCCTATAATTGAATAAATTGCCATCACCTGAGCCCCAAGGTCCTTGAGGTTCAGCAGCCGGATAAAATCAATATTGAACTCAGAACCGCTTGCAAACAAATCGTGATTAATCTTGATTACAAAAGTGTTATAGGCATAACCTACAAGAATGAATGCTCCTATGGCACCAATAAAGCCTATAATTATACCTTCAATGATGAAGGGCCATCTTATAAACCAATCGGTAGCTCCTATGTACTTCATTATATTTATCTCTCTTCTTCTCGTAAATACCGTTAATTTAATTGTGTTTGATATTATAAATATTGAAACAATCAGAAGTATGACTATCAGGACTGTACTGATGAGTTTTACCCAATAACTGATTTTAGATATAAAATCAATTACCTGCTTTGGATATTGCACCTTCTCAATACCTGTTATTTTTTCCAATTGTCCGGCTATGCTTGTACTATCCTCGGGATTTTTCAGTTTTATATTGAATGACACCGGCAGGAAACCTTCATCAAGGCCTTCCAGCAGTGAATCCTTGCTGTCCATCATCTTCCGGACCTTTTCAAATGCCTCCTTCTTGGATACCATAGTGTATCTTTCAATGGAGGTGTAGTCTTTGATGGTAGTCTCTATCTGCTTGACCTGGGCATCATTGAGCTTGGGATCACAGAACACAATTATCTCAGACTGTTCTTTCAGCCCTTTTATATTACTGTTGATATTCACAATAATCAGGAAAAAAATTCCGAATATCATCAAGGCGGCAATCACTATGCTCACAGAAGCAAGAGACATAAGTTTATTTCTATATGCGTTGGATAAACCTTCCTTAATAATGTATTTGGTAGTCCTTATCTTCATCCCCGTACATTCCTTTCTGCTGATCCCTTACTATTGTCCCTCTGTCTATGACAACTACCCTCTTCTTCATGGCATCTACAATGGCTTTTTCATGTGTGGCAATAATGACGGTGGTACCCCGGTTGTTGACTTCACTCAAGAGCTTCATTATCTCCCATGATGTATCAGGATCAAGGTTACCTGTAGGTTCATCCGCAATCAGTAAAGAAGGATTGTTTACAAGTGCTCTTGCCAGGGCAACTCTTTGCTGCTCACCGCCTGAAAGCTGATTGGGGTAAACATTTGCCTTTCTGCCTAGACCCACCAGTGCCAGAGACATAGGTACCTGCCTTCTTATTTCTTTAGGCAAGGCTTCGGTAATCTGCATGGCAAATGCTACATTTTCGTATACGGTTTTATCCGGAAGCAGCCGGAAATCCTGAAAGACTATACCCAGACTCCTTCTTAGAAATGGAATTTCTTTTCTATCCAGGAATGTAACCTTGTATCCGTTTACATTTACTTCTCCTTCGGAAGGTTCTTCTTCTTTAAGTATAAGCTTCATCAGGGTTGATTTCCCGGAACCGCTTGAGCCGACAATAAAAACAAATTCACCTTTTTCTATTTTAAGATTGATATCCTTTAATGCCATTGTACCATTCGGATATTTCTTTGTAACATTTATGAACTCAATCACTTTAACACTCCCCGATCAATCGCAGTCTTGGTATAAATTTAATATTAATCTATTTCCGGGCTTTTATTGTCAATATAACTCTTTACAAGCATTGCGACTTTAAAAATAATTGCATCATCAAAATTTCTAAGGTCAAGGCCCGTTACCTTCTGGATTTTATCCAGCCTGTAAACGAGTGTATTACGGTGGACATACAGTTGTCTTGAGGTTTCACTCACATTGAGGTTGTTTTCAAAAAATTTCTGTATTGTGAACATGGTTTCATTATCCAGAGATTCTATTGAACCCTCTTTAAAAACTTCCTTCAGAAACAAATCGCACAGGTTCATGGGAATCTGATATATCAACCTCCCCAGCCCCAGACTGTTATAGTTCACGATTGCCTTATCCCTTTCGAATATGCCCCCGATAAGCAAAGCCATCTGTGCCTCCTTGAAGGACCGCCCTATATCCGTTATGTTTTCAACAATTGTGCCTATACCTACGAAGGCTTTTATCATCAATTCAGTGTTCAATGTATCAATGATTATTTTTGCAGTTTTCTCAATTTCCTTGAAAAAATCAGAAGTAGCCTTTAATTCCTTGATGAGCACGGTGTTCTCATCATCCAGCACTATGACAAAATCTTTCGCTTTATTGGGAAACAAGCCCTGTATTATATCATGTGCATGGGTATCCCTTACTCTGCCTGTGCGTATCAGGAAAGCCACTCTATTCAGATTATAAGGTATATGAAGTTCCTTTGCCTTCATAAGGATTTCTCCCGGCAGTATTCCTGCCGTTATGATGTCCTTCATGAAGCTTGTCCTGTCGAACTTCTCATCATAGTACATTTTAAGGTTGGATAAATTGATTGCAATGAGGGTCAGATATTTAACGGCTTCGTCACTATCAGAACCGGCAAATGCAATATATTCAAGTTTGTTTTTTATATATACCTTGGTGAAGGCTATTCCGCCTATAACTCCGTACTGTTCTTTAGACTGCAGGATTTCAGACGCAACAGGTTTTTTGTCTCCTATCCTGCTTTCTTCAGTGCAGGCGACAATAACCCCGGTTTCGTCCATGACCCCGAATTCCATTTCGATAGATTCCTTTATCTGGCTGAAAAAGTTCTGAAACAACTTGGTTGACAAAAGGATTCCCCCTGAGCAACTATTCTTTGTACGGAAATGCTTAATAAACATTATACACTATGAAAAAAAAACTTTAAACATATATCTAAGTTGAATTAAGGTTTTTAATTCAACATAGATACCTTACTTTTCTTATACAAGGGCAAAATTATAGGCGGGTATGTATCCATCCCCGCCTGCAGTGTAGTCATTTTATCAGTTTATAATAGTTCTTTCTGTTTCCTTGTCAAATATATGAATCTTATTGACATCCAAAGCAACCTTGATAGTCTCGCCTGCTCTGGCTTTTGTCCTTGGGTTAACCCTTGCGGTGAAGTTTACGTCATCAACTATCATATACAGGTATGTTTCAGCACCGAGCATTTCCGTAACTTCTATCTTTGCTTCAACAATACTGTCAGGCATTGATTCGAGGAATACCTGCTCGTCATGGAGATCTTCCGGTCTGATTCCCATGATTACTTCCTTGCCTACATAATCGGAACCATCGAGCTTCTTGGCTTTGCCCTCGGGAAGCTTGACATCATCCTTGCCGAACAGCAGGTGTATTTCTTCTCCACGTTTTTCAACCTTTGCACTCATAAAGTTCATTTGCGGGCTTCCGATAAATCCTGCAACGAAGAGGTTTGTCGGCCTTGAGTAAAGAGCTTGAGGAGTATCAACCTGCTGGATGAATCCATCCTTCATAACAACGATTCTGGTACCCATTGTCATAGCTTCTGTCTGGTCATGTGTAACATATATGATTGTAGTCTGCAGCTTCTGATGCAGTTTTGTGATTTCTGTTCTCATTTGAACCCTTAATTTTGCATCCAGGTTTGACAGCGGTTCGTCCATTAAGAATACCTTAGGCTCACGGACTATGGCACGTCCCAATGCAACCCTCTGCCTCTGACCTCCGGAGAGAGCCTTTGGCTTTCTGTCAAGCAGATGCTCTATACCAAGTATCTTTGCAGCTTCATTAACTTTTCTCTTTATTTCTTCCTTTGGAGTCTTTCTCAATTTCAATCCGAAAGCCATGTTGTCAAATACTGTCATATGCGGATACAAGGCGTAGTTCTGGAAAACCATTGCTATATCTCTGTCCTTGGGAGCTACATCATTCACGAGCTTGTCTGCGATATAAACTTCACCTTCGGATATTTCTTCAAGTCCGGCAACCATTCTCAGGGTTGTAGTCTTACCACAGCCTGAAGGCCCTACCAATATAATAAATTCCTTGTCTTCAATGTCCAAATTAAAATCATTTACTGCTGTGACTCCACCAGTATACCTCTTATAAACATTTTTTAATTTAACACTTGCCATTGAATTCCCTCCTAAAATAATAATCCTACATCTGAAGATTTGATAATATAACTATAACATTGATGCCTGATATGCAACTAGTACACTTTTTAACAAAATTATTTTTTTTTATTTAGTAACTTTGCATAAATCACATTATTTAATTTTAAATTTAATATTGAATTTTTATGCATAAAAATGTATAATTATAAAATCATGTAATTTACATATGGTTATTCTATTTGAATAGCACCTTTATTGAAAAACCCCAAGGAGGTATTATATAAATGAAATGGAAAGTATTTGTCGATGGTCAGGAAGGTACAACCGGACTAAAGATCAATGAACGTCTGGAAAGCCGTCCGGATATAGATATACTGAAAATAGCTCCTGA
>CALMWN010000183.1 GCA_937873555.1 uncultured Clostridia bacterium | reverse complement strand
GGCGATCTTTCCCACAAACTGTCACATGAAGCTCCTTATGGCTACAATAGGCGGGGGAAGGAATTTGATGAACTGGTTGTCGGCAGTATTAAAAATGCTGATATGGAAAGCCTGCTGAAAGTTGATGAAGATTTTTCGGAAAGTGCGGGAGAATGCGGTTTGAGGTCATTCATAATTATGTTTGGTGCTTTAGACGGATATGAAATAAGTCCCGAGGTTTATTCCTATGAGGGACCTTTTGGTGTAGGCTATTCTATAGCAAGGATAGAAGTAGGTGCAAGGAATTCAAACAGGCAGATTCTGAAGAAGGTTGAGGAAGAAAACTTTAAGAAGGTGAAAGAGATAAGGGATAATGAAGATCCATATGTAAAGCTTGCCAGGAACTCGCTGGAAGCTTACGTCAGGAATCGGAAGGTAATGAAGGTTCCCGAAGAGCTTCCGGAGGAAATGATTGAAAACAGGGCTGGAGCTTTTGTTTCGATTAAGAAAAATGGACAGCTGCGCGGCTGCATAGGGACCACGGCGCCTACCAGGAAATGTATAGCAGAAGAAATAATACGTAATGCAATCAGTTCCGGAACACAGGATCCAAGGTTTGAGCCGGTTGAAGAGGATGAACTTGATTCACTGGTATACAGCGTTGATGTTTTGAAGGAATCTGAACCTATAGCATCACAACGTGAACTGGATGTTATAAGATACGGGGTGATTGTCCGCATAGGTACCAGGTCGGGCTTGCTGCTGCCAAATCTTGAAGGTGTGGACACAACCGAAAAGCAAGTCTCCATTGCCCTTCAAAAGGCTGGTATACGTCCTGACGAAAAATACAGCATGGAAAGGTTCGAGGTGATCAGACATAAGTAAGCCGGCAATGTATTATGAGAAAATTGAACAGTCAAAGGTGCACTGTTACCTTTGCCCTCATAACTGCATTATAAAACCCGGAGGACTTGGCGCTTGCAGGGCGAGGAAAAACATTGAAGGTGAGCTTTATTCCATGAATTATGGAAAAGTTTCATCTGCTGCGCTCGATCCTATTGAAAAAAAGCCGCTTTACAGATTCCATCCGGGTTCTATGATTCTTTCCGCAGGAACATTTGGCTGCAATCTCAAGTGTTCATTTTGCCAGAACTGGAGTATTGCGCATACTGATCCCGGTACAACCGACATCACTCCGGAAGAGCTTGCCGGAAAGGCTTACAGCTTGACGCGCAAGGGCAACATAGGAATTGCCTATACTTACAATGAGCCTTCCATATGGTATGAATTCGTTTATGAGACGTCGATGCTTGTAAAGAAAATGGGTATGGTTAACGTTCTTGTCACAAACGGTTTTATAAGCCGTGAACCTCTGGAAAACCTTCTGCCGTTTATCGATGCCATGAATATAGATCTTAAAGCCTTTACAGCGAAATTTTATAAAGATATCTGCAGCGCCTCTATAGATAACGTGAAGGAAACTGTGAAGACAGCAGCCGGAAAATGCCATGTTGAAGTGACTACCCTGGTCATTCCGGGACTTAATGACTCTCCGGATGAAATAGAAGAGTTGTCCTGTTGGCTTGCATCAATATCTCCGGAAATACCACTCCATCTATCAAGGTTTTTCCCAAATTACAATATGCAGGACAGGCCGCCGACACCTGTGGAAGCTCTTATGAAGGCCAGAGAAAGGGCGTTGGGCCACTTGAAATATGTTTTTCTGGGAAATGTATGATTTAGTGCTTTTTAACATAACAGATTTCTAGCCTTAAAAATGTTAAAAAGCACATCCGATTGAGCTTGCCGAAAGCATAATTTATTTCTTGAAATAAATTATGTGAAATGGCATCAAATTAATATCCAAATATTACAAGAATATTATGAACAGATTATAAAATAATTACAAAATGTAAAAAACAGCTTACAAATGTGAATAAAAGAGGGTATAATTCTATATATATTTGAAGCAATCAGATTATCTAAGTGTTGTAAAGGTGTGAGGTTTTTTTTGGAACTGATAGGCGGCCTGAATTTCAGAGCTTTAATAGGTGAAATAGGTAATTACCTTGGATTCAACAGTCCCTTGAGCATTGTCAGGACTCTTGTCGACATTGGGATTGTTTCCTATGTAATTTACAAGCTGATACAACTTGTGAAGGAAACAAGGGCGATGCAGCTTGTCAAAGGTATTCTTATGATACTCGCCGCTCTTTATGTCAGTAAATGGCTTTCTTTAAGGACGGTAGAGTATATTCTTGAGAAGACCTTTCAATACATTGCATTTGCCCTTATTGTGTTGTTTCAGCCGGAGTTGAGAAGAGGGCTTGAGCAGATAGGCAGAAGCAGATTCAAGAACCTGTTTAACTTCGAAGAAGAGAACTCCAGTATTAAAACCACAGCTGTAATAGAGGAGATAGTGAAAGCCGCATCTGAAATGTCGAAGACCAATACAGGTGCTTTGATAGTAATTGAGCGGGATACAAAAATAGGAGAGATAATAAATACAGGTATCAATCTGGATTCCAATGCCAGTGCCGAATTGCTCATTAACATTTTTACACCGAATACCCCTTTGCATGACGGGGCCGTTGTGATCAGAAACAACAGGGTAAAGGCGGCAGCATGCTTCCTCCCCTTAACCGATAACCCGAATTTGAGCAAGGAACTTGGGACAAGACACAGGGCTGCCCTTGGAATAACAGAAGTTTCGGACTCCATAGCCGTTGTTGTTTCCGAGGAGACGGGAAGTATTTCCTTTGCCTTAAATGGAGGCTTGACAAGGAACCTGACTCCCGATACCTTGCGAAAAGCATTGAACAAGAATCTTCTGGACAAGGAGATACCTAACAAGAAGTTGACCTTATGGAAGGGGAAGACCAGATGAAGGGGCTTTTGAACAGGGACATTACAATAAGGTCTCTCTCGGTTTTATTTGCTGTAATACTCTGGTTTATTGTACTGGATAATACAAATCCTCCAGAACCCAAAAGCTTTACAATCCCTTTGAAACTAATAAATGAAGACAGCTTGAAAGAAAAAGGGATAGGTATAAAGAATAAGAATTATCAAACCAATATATCTGTTACGGTAAAAGCGAGAAAAGAAAAGATGGGTAATATTGGTCCGGAAGATTTCCAGGCTGTTTTGGACTTCTCAAAGGTGGATGGGCCCGGTACAAAGCAGTTGCAGATTGACGGGCCTTATTATATCGGTAAGGATAGCGGTGTAACAATTGAGGAAATCAAGCCGAGGGCGGTTAACATAGAATTTGAAAAAATAGTTGAAGGTTCTTTCAGAATAACTGTTGAGACTACGGGAAATGAAGCCGGTGGATTCAAGGTGGTTAAAAAGACTTCAACCCCTGAGCTGATTTCCTTGAGCGGATTCGAATCCGTAATCAAGTCGGTTGCTTCAGTGAAATCGACTGTGGATATAAGCAATATAGATAAAGGTGTTGTTATTAAAAAGGAATGCAAGGTTTATAATAAGAATGGTGAAGAAATAGTTGAACTCAGTAGAAATTTAAGTGCTGAAATAAAGCTGGAGGTTGCCAAGGAGGTCCCGGTTACACCTGTCATAAGAGGTAATCCTGCAAGAAATTTTGCAGAGGGCGTAAAAAGCGTAAGGCCCGATAAGGTGTTGATAACCGGTACACCTGAAGTGCTTTCAAAGATTGACGATATCAAGACCGAGGTTGTGGATATAGAGAATTCCAGTAAAAACATTGACGTTATACGCACTCTAAAGCTTCCGGACGGAGTAAGGCTGTACAACATGCCGCAGGAGGCAGCAGTGAGCGTGGCAATTGACCAACTGGCAAAGAAGGACTTTACTATAGCAGCCGGTGATGTTAACATTATAAATACAAAAGCCGACAACTCCTTAAAATATGAAATAATGACAGCAAGCATGCTCATCAGCATAAGAGGAAACCAATCGGAACTGGATAAGCTTGACCTTGGAAAGCTGAAGCCGTTCATTGATGTTTCCGGACTTGACGAGGGGACATACAAAGTGCCTCTTAAATTTACACTATATTCTTCCGTCAAATCATCGGAAGAATATAGTGTAGACTTAAAAATCTCCAGAAAAGAATCCGACAACCGGGGGAAGAGTATTTCAAAGGATTAGCAGCGCAGATGCATGTTTTTTCAGGGGGGTATTATTTTATAACTGTCATACAGTTGTAATGTACTCCTTTTTTTATTAGGAAGAAGCATTGGATAAATGGAAATACATCAAGGAGATTGATGAAAAGAATGAAGCTTATTATTAATAATATCAGGCAGCCGATTGATGCGGATTTGGGGCAATTGAAGAGTATTGCCGCAAAAAAGTTAAAGATAGACAGGAATAATATTAAAAAATTCAAAATTGCAAAAGAATCTGTTGATGCCCGGCATAAGCCCCATATTTACTTTGTTTATTCGGTTGTGGTTGAAGTTGAAGGTACTTTGAAGCTTCCTGCGGATAATGATATAAGGATAGTAGAGGATAATGTCAGGGTGCCTCTCCCGCATGGGGATCAAAAGCTCAGCAGCAGGCCTGTCATTGTAGGAAGTGGCCCTGCCGGGCTGTTTGCAGGGCTCATACTGGCTGAAAACGGATATAAGCCCCTGGTGCTTGAACGCGGAGAATGTGTGGAGAAAAGAACCCTGCTGGTCGAAAGGTTTTGGAAGGAAGGCAGGCTTGACACCGAAACAAATGTCCAGTTTGGAGAAGGTGGTGCAGGTACTTTCTCGGATGGGAAACTCACAACACGCATAAACGACGACAGATGTGACAGGGTATTGGAGGAACTGCACAGGTCCGGGGCGCCTGAAGAAATACTTTACAAAGCCAAGCCCCATATCGGCTCGGATATCTTGAAAAACGTAGTTGCGAATATGAGAAAAAGAATAGAGGAATATGGTGGAGAGTTCAGGTTCAATTCAAGAGTGGATTCTTTACGTACCAAGGAAGGAAAACTTGTGAGCATGCAGGTGAATGGAGTGGAAATACCTGCCGATTTGGCTGTCCTTGCCATAGGACACAGTGCAAGGGATACCTTCAAGATGCTTCTGGATTGCGGTGTCGGCTTCATTCAGAAGCCGTTTTCAATAGGTGTGAGGATCGAGCACCCACAGGACGTCATCAATACTTCCCGCTTCGGGAAGGCGGCAGGACATCCGAAACTTGGGGCTGCCGAGTACCAGCTTTTCTACAAGACGGAACAAAGGACTGCGTATTCCTTCTGCATGTGCCCCGGAGGCATTGTGGTCGCCTCAGCCTCTGAGCCTGGGATGATTGTTACAAACGGAATGAGTGAATACGCAAGGAATGCAGTGAATGCCAACAGTGCCCTGGTTGTATCGGTAGAGTCCGGAGATTATGGAAGCAGCCATCCTCTGGCAGGTATTGAATTCCAAAGAAGATGGGAAAGACTGGCGTATGAAACGGGTGGAAGCGACAATTCAGCACCGGTCCAAAGGCTGGAGGATTTCATCGAGGGAAGGAATTCAGGAAGGATTGGCAGTGTAAAGCCAAGCTACACAGGCAGTATCAAAGCCTGCGACATAAACCTTTGTCTTCCGGGTTATGTAACAGATTTGATGAAAGAAGCCGTCCAGTACTTCGATAGAAGCTTGAAGGGCTTTGGAATGAAGGACTCTCTTCTTACAGGAGTAGAAACCCGTACATCCTCACCAGTCAGGATTCCCCGGGGTGATGACCTGCAAGCTATTGGTATAAGAGGCCTGTATCCGGCAGGAGAAGGCGCCGGATATGCCGGAGGCATAGTAAGCGCTGCTGTGGATGGCATCCGGATTGCCGAACAGGTTATAAGGACATATGCACTGCCGCTGTAAGGTGTATTTACCTGATGGAAATGAATGGACAGTTGACAGTTAAACCTTCTAAGTTTAAAATCAAGTAGGAGTATATTTGTTAAAAATAACTGAATTGTATATTTTACGATATATTTAGGGGGAAGGTTTAATGGGCAGACTTTTTGGAACAGATGGTGTAAGGGGAGTTGCAAACCTGGAATTGACCGCTGAGCTGGCATACAGGCTTGGACAGGCAGGCGCTTATGTATTGACGGCAGAGACCAGGCATATGCCAAAGATTCTGGTCGGAATGGATACCAGAATTTCAGGTGATATGCTGGAATCGGCTCTTGTAGCAGGAATATGCTCAGTCGGTGCCGAGGCGATATGCCTTGGCGTTATACCAACCCCTGCTGTTGCTTATCTGACAAGATATTATAATGCAGATGCCGGTGTTGTGATATCTGCTTCCCATAATCCTTTTGAGTTTAACGGTATCAAGTTTTTCAACAATAGAGGTTACAAGCTTCCCGATTCCATAGAGGACAAAATTGAAGAAATAATCAAGGATGGCTCAGTGGAGATTCCAAAACCCACAGGTAAGGATATTGGTGTAAAGAGCATTAAAGAATCGGCTCTTGACGATTACATAGCATTTTTGAAGGGGACAATAGAAGGCGGCCTTGAAGGCATGAAAATCGCTATAGACTGTGCCAATGGCGCATCATACCAGGCTGCTCCGTTAACATTATATGATCTGGGTGCGGATGTTTGCGTCATAAACAACGAACCTGACGGCGTAAACATCAATATGAACTGCGGGTCCACTCATATGGGCGGTCTGAAAAAATTTGTGAAGGAAAGCGGAGCCCATATAGGATTGGCATTCGACGGGGATGCCGACAGAATGCTGGCTGTGGATGAAAATGGCAATCTTGTGGATGGGGACCAGATAATGGCGATAATCGGACTGGAGCTGAAGAACAATTGCAAGCTGCCGGGAAATGCAATTGTTGCAACAGTCATGAGCAATATGGGCTTTGATATCATGGCCAGAAGAGAAGGACTGAATATAGTAAAGACCAAAGTGGGAGACCGGTATGTTCTTGAAGAAATGCTGGATAAGGGATATGTGCTTGGCGGTGAACAGTCGGGACATGTAATATTCCTTCAGCATAACACGACGGGTGATGGCCTTCTCACCGCCCTACAACTTCTGCAGGTTTTGAAGAAGTCAGGGAAAAAGATGTCGGAACTGGCCTCCATAATGCAGGTGCTTCCGCAGGTATTAAAAAATGCAAAGGTAAGCAACGGTAAAAAACACAAGTACCTTGAGGACGAAATGATAGCCAGGATGTGCGCAGACCTGGAGGCGGAATTCCATGGAGAAGGAAGGATACTGATAAGGCCGTCGGGAACCGAGCCTTTGGTCAGGGTAATGATAGAAGGCAAGGATCAAAAGTATATTACCGAAAGAGCTGAAGAACTGGCACGGGTCATTGAGGAAAGACTTGCATAAAAACTTTATAGATACCCAAATTTAAAAGTGATTTATCCAGATAGGAAAACACCCCTTCCACAGGTGTTTTCCTATCTGGAAATCACTAAATTTAAATTTGGTTATCTTAAATATTGACACATTAATCGGCATATGCATATACTATAAATGTGTGATACATATTGAATCGGAAGGACGGTGATACATAAAAACAGGATTTGAGAAGTCAGACATATCCTGAAAGGAGGACAGTCAGACAATAGGATAAAAAAGCGCCAGGACAGGAATTTTGTTCCTGTTGACGAGGAGAAGGAGGTCACTGTATTTTACAGTGAGTTATCGAAAGATTCGGCGGAAACCTTCCGGTTTGTCACAACCGATAAGACTCTATAAAAACTGCAGGTAACTGCAGAACAAAGTGAGTCGGAGTGATCGATCCTGTTCAATTCTTATTTTAATTCTATCTATAAAAACTGAATACGGCGTTTGCAAGGTATTATATAAACAATACCTTCTAATTTGTTTATGCCTTACAGTTCTTAAGCTGCACAACCTTAAGCAAAAATTTTGCATTTTATCAAATGCCTCATAAACCGTAATGTTTTTGAAGCTTTAATGTGTTGTGCATTATTCCCGGCATGCCTTTCACCTTGGTGAAGTTAAAGGCCTGTTTCGATCGCGAAAAAATTATAAGGAGAGATTATTATGTGTGGAATAGTTGGATATATAGGCGATAAAATGGCGGTTCCGGTACTTATAAACGGTTTGAAGAAGCTTGAGTACAGGGGATATGATTCTTCAGGTGTTGCAATATTCAATAACAGCGATTTGGACGTTGTCAAATGTAAAGGGAGGCTTTCCGCCCTCGAAGAAAAAGTGATTCCCAAAAGTTTGAACGGCATGGTGGGGATTGGTCATACCAGGTGGGCAACACATGGTGAGCCGAATGATATCAATTCACATCCTCATATAAGCAAATCCGGAAATATTGCTGTAGTCCACAACGGTATTATTGAGAATTACATGAAATTGAAGGAGTTTTTACAAGAGAAGGGTTTTAAATTTATTTCGGAAACCGATACCGAAGTGGTTGCCCATCTTGTGGAATACCACTACAGGGGAGACCTTGTAAAGGCTGTAAAAGACACAATCGAAGAATTGGAGGGCTCATACGCCCTGGGAGTAATCTGCAAGTTCCACCCGGATGAATTTGTTGCAGCCAGAAAAGACAGCCCGCTTATCGTCGGGCTTGGCAAGGGCGAGAACTTTATTGCTTCGGACATACCGGCAATACTGGAGCACACAAGAGATGTATACATACTGGAAGACAAGGAGATAGTACACCTTAAAAAAGACGAAGTAAAGATTTTCAACATACTGGGGGCAGAGGTTAAAAAAGATGTATTCCATGTCAGCTGGGACGTGGCTTCTGCAGAAAAATCGGGATACGAGCATTTTATGATGAAGGAAATGTGCGAAGAGCCGAAGGTCATAAGGGACACCATAAACCCCAGGATAAAAGACGGGAAAATAGTTCTGGATGATATTAAAATCACTCCGGGGGATCTTGAAAATATTGATAAAATATTCATAGTTGCATGCGGTACTGCTTATCATGCGGGTGTTGTCGGAAAATATATAATTGAGAAGTTTGCAAAAATTCCTGTGGAAACAGACCTTGCATCAGAATTCAGATACAGGAATCCGCTGATAACCGACAGAAACCTGGTTATCATTATAAGCCAGTCGGGTGAGACTATTGACACGCTTTTCGCCCTTAGGGAATCGAAGAAAAGAGGAGCAAGGGTACTTTCCATTGTTAATGTGGTTGGAAGCTCAATAGCAAGGGAATCAGATGACGTGCTTTACACATGGGCCGGCCCTGAGATTGCCGTTGCTTCGACAAAGGCTTATAACACTCAGCTTACGGCATTATACCTGGTGGCGCTTGATCTGGCCTGCAAACAGGGAAGCATCGATGAAGAAACCTGCACCAGGATAATTGATGAAATGAGAGAACTTCCGTCAGCCCTTGAGAAGGTACTGGCTGATAAAGCAGATATTCAGAAGTTTGCTTCCGAGCATTACAACGCCAAAAGTATTTTCTTTATCGGCAGGGGATTGGATTATGCATTATCGATGGAAGGTTCTCTCAAGCTTAAGGAAATATCCTATATTCATTCCGAAGCTTATGCAGGCGGGGAACTGAAGCATGGAACAATCGCACTGATTGAGAAGGGAACACTTGTCATATGTCCAATGACGCAGGATTATCTTCTGGAGAAAATGATCAGCAACATTAAGGAAGTCAAGGCAAGAGGTGCAGTAGTTATGGCCATTACGCAGGAGAAGAATAAAGAGGTTGAAAAAGCGGCAGACATAGTGATAAAGATACCGGATGTAGACTCTGTACTTGCACCTGTCACAGCAATAACGCCAATGCAGCTGTTCGCATACTATATGGCTATAGAGAAGGGCTGCGACGTAGATAAGCCGAGGAATCTGGCAAAGAGCGTTACGGTGGAGTAAAGAGCAAGGCATGAGGTAATAGATGTTGTATATTCCCAATAAAGCTCTTCCCCAACCCCTAACCCCTTCCACGCCAGGGAAAAAGAAAACGGACAGAAAAATAGCTCGAAACCCAATAGAATCAAGGGACGAGAGGACCTCGGCAGACCAGCCAAAGTCCTTCCGTCCCTTTTTAGTGCCATTCAACGGAAGGACTTTATTAGGACATCGTGAAAGGTGCATGGTTGCAAGGTTTTAGGGACATGGACCTTAACCCTGACCCCATAAACCTGCCCTTCCCACGGAAGGACTGTATTATCTCGCACGGGAAAAAGAAAAAAGAAGATTTTGGCGAGTTTATGGAAGAACTGTTTTTGGTCAGGTTTGGGGAAGCCGCCAGTTTCAAGGGGTTGAGGAAACCGCTACGGAAGACCTTTTTCGGGTGGCAATATAGTTAGGGGCAAGAAAAAAGGGGGAAGGGTCAAGGGGAAGAAAAAAGCGGTAAAAACGGTTCTTCCACATGGAAAATAAAGTTCTTCCATGAGTCAGAAATTATAAGAAAAAACTACTTGTGAAAGCATGGGAAGGTGGAAGAAACGGTGGTTAGAATTCGGACTCCGTCAGTTTGATATATCCGAAGTATATACTAAAGTGTTGTATGCATAATCGTATGCTTAAGCCATATCTTTAACCCAGCATATTTAATTTAGAACTCCTGCGAATCCTATTATTATATAGGAATTGCAGGAGTTTAATTATAACCAGTAAATGAGTTATCAATATCGGAGAGAGTAAAATTTGTCGCAGAAATTGATTTGGTGATAGAAAATGTATATAAATAATTTACTGGTATATAAAGAGTGATATAATGTCCATAAAGAGTAATTTATGGTAACAAAATGTCATAAATCTAACAACAATTAATCATGCTGTGAGTATCAACTTCAGGAGGTAGGGTGTGAGGAGTTACTTTGAAAAACAATATAAAAATCTAAAATTTGTAAAAGAAACAAAATCATCTTCTGGATTGAGAAATGCACAGATAGGAGCCATACATGCTATTTCTTCGTTCTTTACCTTGCGTAAGAACAAAGCGGCAATTGTTGTTATGCCAACAGGATCAGGTAAGACAGCGGTTCTTATGATGACACCATATGTTGTTGGAAGTGCGAAAGTTCTAATTGTAACACCCAGTGTTATGGTAAGGGGACAGATATTTGAGGATTTTTCATTGTTAAAAACTCTATGTCATGCAAATGTTTTTAGTGAAAGCGTTCCAAAGCCTTCGGTGTATGAAATGAAGCACACATATTCTGACGATTATTATCAACATATTGTTGATGCCGATGTTGTAGTTGCCACGCCGCCATGTGCATTATCACTTTCGATGAATGAAGGAATTAGGGCAATGTTTGACATGGTTCTTATCGACGAAGCTCATCATGTGCCTGCAAGAACATGGGAACAAATATTAATGAACATGGACAGCTCAAAGCACATTCTGTTTACAGCGACACCATTTAGAATGGATAAAAAGGAAATCAAAGGGGATATGATTTATACGTATCCACTTTCTATGGCATACAGCGATGGCATTTTTGGAGAGATTGAATACATTCCCATAGATGTAGCACCCAATAAAGATTACCTCATTGCCAAAAAGGCTGAAAGAGTATTTTATTCAGATCGTGAATTAGGATATGATCATTATTTAATGGTTAGAACGGATACAAAGGACAAAGCTAAAGATTTGGAAGACTTATACTCAAGAGAGACAGCGTTGACACTAAAACGAATTGATAGTTCTATGAGCAATAGTGTAGTTAAGAAGTGTATTGAAGAGTTAAAGAGCAAGTCCTTGGATGGGATTATATGTGTCGATATGCTTGGAGAAGGATTTGATTTTCCGCACTTGAAAATTGCAGCAATTCATTCTCCGCATAAATCTTTGGCAAGTGCGTTGCAGTTTATCGGACGATTTGCAAGAACAAATGCAAAAAACATTGGTACTGCGAAGTTCATTGCAATGAATGATGAAGAATTGTTTATTGAAAATACTGCTCTGTATAGCAATGATGCTATTTGGCAAGACATTATCATTGACTTGAGCGAGAATAAGGCCAATGAAGAGGAAGAGAATAAGGAGTATTTTAAGAAATTCAAAAAAGGTGAAAAAATGCTAATCGATGCGAATGACGAAATATCTCTTCATAGTATACGTCCAAATTGCCATGCAAAAGTATATAAAGCATCTGGGTTTAATATTATGTGCCAATTTCCAAAAGAATGTAATGTTTCGGATAATGTTTTGATAAATGAAAGTGATAATACCGTTGTTGGAATCGGAAAAGAGATTGTTCCGCCCAAATGGGCGACAGGAGATGCTTTGGTGGATATAAGCAACTCACTGTATATGGTTCATTACCAGGTCGAGACAAACTTGCTCTTTATATACTCACAATATAAAACAGAAGCATTGTACAAATCTATTGCAGCAGCCTTTTGTGGATCGTATGAAAAATTACCAAAGCATCAAATGAATCGTGTTCTCGGTGAACTTAAGGATTTTGAAATATTCAATTCAGGCATGCAAAATAGGTATGTTGAATCGGGAGAATCATATAGGATTTCTGCAGGTTCTGATGTTAGTTCAGCTATTGATCCTGCTACAGGACGGCTCTATTCGGCGGGGCATGTGTTTTGTAAGGCAATAGCAGAGGAGAGTGCAATAACTATCGGGTATAGCAGTGGATCAAAAATGTGGAGCAGCACATATTTTAACATACCACAATATGTAAAATGGTGTGATTCCAATGGGAAAAAGATCAGCAATGTGGAGATAAAAGTAAAAACAAACACAAACTTTGACTATTTGCCGATTCCGATGAAATTGACCAAGTACCCAGACACAATTTTTCTGTGTGACTATGATGCTGATGTGTATAGCTCTCCGCCAGTTGTAAAGAGCACCAGAGAGCAGGATGAAAAACAAATATTAACAGATATTTCGCCTCGAATCGTTAATGTAGAAAATGAAAAAGTTACGATTGAATTCTGTTTCGGAAACGAAGTGGAACAAATTGTGTGCGATACGGATGGAGAATATAAAACAGCGACCAAGAAGATAATGCTTGTTGATGGAAGAGGTGTTGTTCCGTTGGTTGATTACCTAAATGAATATCCAATGCAATTCAAGACCACGGACGATGTGCTTATTCATGGAATTGAATTGCTCCAAGGTAATCCAGATGCAATGGTCTATTCTTCAGATAATATCATAGGGATTGAATGGGAGCTATATGGAACAGATCGGAAAATAGAAGTTAATGATCCAGTGCATCATCCTACGGGCACTTCAATACAACAGTGCAAGTGAATTAAGTAAAGGTATACACGAGAAAGAATTGCTAATTTTGGATGAATGTGAATATAAAAGCTGGATAGATATTGGATATGCTCTCAGTACTGATGAAAATCTCATGGGCACCAGTAATCATTTTCTATATATTGGGCAAAAGCCATAACCCTACGGAGTATTAATTTTATACGCATCAGTGGCTCTGTAAGTATTGCCTGTGGACTGAGAAAATTGAAGCAAAACTACGTCACTGAAATTCTACGAAAGATTGGACAAGCTCTTGTGGTTGCTCCTTTTGTAAAATTTGTTTTCCCAACAATAGTTTACCAAAACTATCGTCAGGAGCGCCACACTCAAATTCTACGAAATTCGGGACATGCTCTATAAAAGGGTATTTATAATAAAAGTTAAATACTCTTTTATTATTTGTGCCAGCATTGACTTGGGCTATGGTAAACATTATCATAAGAAGCATTAAATATACGCTGACAGATTTTTTTCCAGGAATGCCTATTAAAAATATCTTATCCCTAAAAAATAGTGATATAATTGCAAATAAAGTTCTATCATGAAACTACGGTTTAGAAGAATGAAAAGACGCTTCTATGCGGTGAAATTTTACTTGCTGTCTGTTTTTATGAGGCAAGGTCAATATTATAGGAACAAAAATTAAGCAAAGGAATGGTCTAATTATGAAGGAAAGGATTTATGTTTCCACACCCAGCAGAATCTGCCTGTTCGGAGAGCATCAAGACTATTTAGGTCTTGAGGTGATCGCTTCTGCTATAAATCTAAGATTTTCAGCATCCATTACTAAAAGAAAGGATAGCTTGATATATATTAAAATACGGGATGAAAAGCTCAACTATCTTGGAGCAAATATGCAGAATATGTATGAGGAATATTGTATTGACCTGTCAAAGCCGATAGTATATGAGAATAATAGGGATTATTTAAAGAGTTCGGTAAATACTCTACTAAAATGTGGATATCCAATCGAGAATGGGTTTGATATTGTCATGGATTCAGATATTCCTATCGGTAAAGGAATGTCCTCCTCTACTACCATGATTCTGGCTCTAATTAAAGCCATGTTGGAGGCGGTTGGTTCGGAGGACAGAAACAATCCCGAAAAGATCGCGCTGCTGGGATTCAGGGCAGAAGTCGAGGAATTCAATGAACCCGGTGGACTCATGGATCATTATACTTCGTCAGTTGGAGGGTTGGTGCATCTTAATTTCAAAGGAAAAACCGAGGTAGAAAGTATTAACCGGACAATACCTGGAAGCTTTATTCTTTTCGATTCCCTGGAGCGGAAAGATACTACAAAAGTGCTGGCCGAAGCTAAAATACCTGTAATTGCGGCACTGGAGGAATTAAAATATTATAGTATTGAGAGCGTCCGGGATTTCTATTACGATCAGGATACTATGAGGCTGCTTGACAGGGTGGATGAGATTAAAAGAACAAAACTGGCAGCCAACATTGACAACTATGCCGTACTCAAGGAGGCGGAAAAGCTTTTGAAGGGCTGTACATTTTCGCCAGAAGCCTTTGGAAAGCTAATATTGCAGCATCACGCCAACTTAAGAGACGGATTGGGAATCTCCACACCCACGATCGAAAAAATACTTGCAACAGCTCTTGAAAATGGTGCACTGGGTGGTAAAATCAACGGATCAGGAGGAGGCGGATGTCTCTTCGTATATGCTTACGATCAGGACTGTGAAAGAATTGTTAAAGCAGTTGAGGAGCTTGGATACCCTGGAAAAAGAATGAAACAGGATACTGGAATTAGAAAGGACGGGGAGGAGATTTTAGAATGAAAGCCATCGTACTAGCAGCAGGAAAAGGAAAGCGGCTGTTGTCGGAGCAGTACAATTTACCTAAGGTGCTGAGAGAGGCAAATGGAAGGTCGCTTATAAACTATGTATTGGAGAATATCCGGTTTATACCCGAGCAGGATACGGTCATTGTAGCAGGATACAAAAAGGAATTGCTGATGGAGGCCGTCGAGGGTTCTTATGTTTTTGTTTCACAGGATGAACAGCTGGGTACAGGTCATGCGGTTATGATGACTCAGCCTGTATTCGAGGGTTACAGCGGGGATATTCTGATTTTATACGGGGACATGCCCCTTTTCAAGGTGGAAACTTACAAAGGTATTATTGAGCAGCATCAAAAATCCGGGGCTCAATGTACAATCTTGACCGCCATTGTAGAAAATCCACCGGACTATGGAAGAATCATAAGGAGTGAGGACGGTAAATTTGCAGGAATTATAGAAAAGAAGGACTGTACACAGGAAGAGTTAAAGATTAAAGAATTGAATGTAGGAATTTATGTATTTGACAGCAAGGTGCTTTTTGAATCCTTAAAGGAATTAAAAAACGACAACAGCCAACAGGAATATTATCTGACGGATGTGCCCAAAATCATGCTTCAGAAAGGCCTAAAAATAGATAGCTATACCATCGATGATATCAATCAAATCTACGGAGTCAATACACCTGAAGAGTTGAAACTCTGCGAGAGGATATTTGCTTTATCTTGAAGACGTTGTTGAAATTTTTATCGATGACAGCTGCGATCACTTGGGTGCTGAACCAGAGCAGCTCTATAGTCTTGATTACAACGATTATGAAGGGGTAAGAAATATACTCTTTGATGAGTTGACGGGGATTTAAGATACCATCAAAAGGAAAAAGTAAACGTGGAAAAATGTTTTTGCATTTATAAAAATGTGCATGTTTTAAATGCATAGACATAATTCTATGCACTTGTTCTTGACTTTGGATTATCGGCACATTAATTTCACATGATAAACACTGCTGACATATATTATGATGAGTTGAATTTTTTTTTGGTGCTGTTATGACTGCATATTATGGAACCCATACCTATGGGGTAGCATCTATATTTGATCCGGTAAAGGGAGAAGGAGCTGCTGCAGAAAGGGAAAACAGAATAAATGAAACCGCGCTTAAAAGACCCTTGAAAATAGTTCAGGTCGCACCCGACGTTTATCCTATACCCCCTGAAAACTATGGAGGAATTGAGCGGGTAATGTATGACCTGATTGAGGAGATTGTAAAAAGAGGACATAAGGTATATCTTTATGCACCTGCTGGAAGTAAAACCAGTGCAAGCCTTATACCTTACAGGCATCTAAAACCTTGGAACCAGATGGAAATAATCAAATACGTTAAGGAGACCTTGCCCGATTCAGTGGATATAATCCATGATCACACCCATGCGTCAGTAATAGGCAGGATTAATTTACCGATCCCAACTGTTTGTACAGAGCACTTTTCCGCAAATTGTCCTGTAAAGTATCCCGTTTACTGCAGCCGGACAGTACTTGAAAGATTCGGAGGCAATAGAGGGTTTTGTGTACATCATGGGATAAACATGGAGGAGTTTGAATTCAGCAGTAAAAAAGAGGACTACCTGTTCTATATCGGTAAGATTGATGCATCCAAAGGACCACATTATGCTATTGAGGCCGCTGAAAGATTAGGGAAAATGCTTCTGTTGGCAGGCCCGGTCCATGATCAGGACTTCTACAGAAAGAAAATAGAACCATGCATAAAATCTAACCCTAATATTCACTATATTGGAGAGGTAGGGGGACGCAAAAAGCAGGATTTACTTAAATACGCAGGATGTGTACTGTTTCCAACTTTATGCGAGGAATCTTTCGGACTGGTCGCGGTAGAGGCAATGGCCTGTGGTACTCCTGTTCTGGCATTTCCAAGCGGGGCAGTACCTGAAATACTTCAAGGTTTTCCGAATCTTGTATGTAAGGATGTTGATGATATGGTTAAAGAGGCTTTTAAAGGAGATTTCCCGGATCCGAGATCACTCAAGGAATATGTTGAAGTGAGATTTACTAGCAGGATAATGACGGAAAAATACCTTGAATTATATGCAAAAGTTATAGAGAAAGAATCCTGTAACTCCAAATTATACACATGAAGATTTCACCAGGAATATATTATGTTGAACGCTTTGTTTTTAAAAGGTGAGTATAATGGTAACTATCAGTCTTTGCATGGTGGTTGAAAACCAGGCTGAAGTTGTGGCGGATTGCCTTAAGTCTATCAGTGATATTGTGGATGAAATAATTATTGTAGATGTGGATTCTACCGACGCTACAAAATCCATATGCAGCAATTTTAGCGGCAAAATTTTCAGTCATAAACCCTCTAAGGATTATGCTGCCCTACGTAATTATTCGTTCAGTTTTGCTACAAAGGACTATATTATATGGCTTGATGCGGAAGATGTTCTGTTAGAGGAAGACAGAAAAAAACTAAAAATGCTGAAAGAAAGTCTGAAAGAATCAATAGATGCAGTTAAAATGTTGCATCAATACCAGGTAGGGGAAAGCGGAAAGATTTTAAAAAGTTTTATCAGACCTCGCATGGTAAAAAGAAACTGCTTTTACCAATGGCAAAATGGTTTGGATGGATATCTGCCAGTTGCGGGAAGGATTGAGCAAGTTGATATTGTTGTTACTCGCAAACTCAATCAAAAGTGTGAAACACCTCACAGATTTTCAATATATGAATACCGTCTGGAAAAGGGTGAAAGACTTTCGCCTAAAGAACTTTATTACTATGCAGAAAAATTGTTTGAGAATCATCTTTATGATAAAGCAGCAGAAAGTTATGAAAAGTTTCTGAAAGAAAAGGAAGGCTGGACCGGTGATAAGTTATCGGCCTGTGATAAGCTTTCAGAAATGTATCGTCAACGGGGTGATAAGGATAATGAGCTGAAATACATACTTAAATCCTTTGAATATGAGCTGCCTCGGCCGGAATTCTTATGCAGACTTGGAGTTGTATTTACTGAATTGAATGAGAACGATAAGGCTATTTTCTGGTATAAACTGGCGTTATCCATGGCAAAGCCAAAGGACAGCCTGGGGTTCATAAAGGAGGAGTACTGGACCTGGCTGCCTCATCTCAAACTGGCCGGCTGCTATTTTAGAAGCGGGGATTATGAGAATGCTTATAAGCATAATGAGCTGGCTCTGAGCTATAAACCCGGAGATATGAACTTGTTACACAATAAAAAGTCTCTAGAAGGGTTGTTAAGCGGCAGATTGCCGGATAAAAAGGAACATGAAGTCCCTAATCATAAAACTTCAAAAATTTTAGAACCAAACACGAAAAAAATATTAAAAATTGTTCAAATTGCACCGGACATTTTTCCTGTACCTCCTGAAAACTATGGAGGCATAGAGACTGTGATCCATGAGGTTACCGAGGAGTTAGTGAGGAGAGGTCATGAGGTATTTCTATATGCTCCTCAAGGCAGTAAAACCAGTGCCAAATTAATTCCATACGAGCATACAGGGAAGGGGGATTTTAACAAAATAGCTGAACATGTCCTGAAAACAATGCCGGAGGGGGTTGATATCATTCACGACCATACACACATTTCTGTTTTAGGAAAAAAGGACCTTCCGATCCCTACCGTTTGTACCATTCATGGTACCATAAACTACCGTGTCAAGTACCCTGTCTTTGTAAGCAGGAGAGCGCTGGAAGTCATTGGAGGCGGACATGGCTTCTATGTTTATAATGGTCTTAATCTAAAGAACTATGAATACCGTGAAAGAAAAGATGATTATATGCTTTACCTTGGCAGGCTCGATAAATTCAAAGGTCTAGGGCATGCGTTGGATGTTGCAGACCGCACCAACAAGAAGCTTGTGATTGCAGGGCCGGTTCACGACACCGGATATTATGCAAAAGAGGTTGAACCCAGGATTAAGAATAATCCCAATATAGAATATATTGGATCTGTTGGAGGCAATAAAAAGCAGGAGGTTTTAAGTCGGGCAAACTGCTTATTATTTCCTACTTCATGGGAAGAACCATTCGGGCTTGTGATGATAGAAGCAATGGCCTGCGGCACTCCGGTAATTGCGTTTGCTAATGGAGCTGTACCTGAAGTGTTAAAAGCTTTTCCGGAACTCATGTGCATGACTGCGGAGGAAATGGCTGAAAAGGTAATAAAATCCGAATATCCAAACCCAAGTTTGCTGAGAGAATATGTGTTGAATAATTTTACAACGGAAAGGATGGTGGACGGATATCTCGAGGTTTATGAGAAGGTAATATCTGAAAATCAAAACATGAATAAAAAGCAATCGGAGTTTTCTTCTGTAAATATTCAAATAAGTAAACAAGAATCTTTAAGAATAATTCAAGTAGCCCCGGACGCTTTCCCTGTTCCTCCTAAAGATTATGGCGGAATCGAAAGGGTAGTGTTTGATTTAACGGAAGAGCTTGTAAGGCGGGGACACGAAGTTTACCTTTATGCTGCTGAAGGTAGTGTCAGCAGCGCCAGGATCATACCATATGAACATAAAGGACCTGATACTAAAACCATTGCAGAGTTTGTAAAAAAGACACTGCCGGAGAAGGTTGACTTGATCCATGATCATACCCATGCCTCAGTTATGGACCAATGTGGACTTTCCATGCCAGTTGTCAGCACTATTCATGACAGCAGGAAAAATTCGGCGAAGTACCCTGTATACTTATGCAGAAAGGCTTTACAAAATGTCGGACTGAATCAGGGCTTTTATGCATATAACGGAATCAACCTTAATGATTACGAGTATCGTGAGGTCAAGGATGATTACATGATTTTTATGGGGCTGCTTTATGCGCATAAAGGAATCAATTATGCTCTGGATGTGGCTGAGATGACAGGAAAGAAACTAATAGTTGCAGGACCTCTTTACAATATTGAATATTACAAAAAGGAAATTGAGCCTCGAATAAATAGAAATGCAAATATCAAATATATTGGTTCTGTGGGTGGAAAGGAAAGGCAAAGTCTACTAAAACATGCCAGGTGTATGCTGTTTCCGACGGTATGGGAGGAGCCCTTTGGGTTGGTTATGGTTGAGGCAATGGCTTGCGGGACACCTGTTCTGGCCTTTGGAAACGGAGCAGTACCTGAAGTTCTTGCAGGCTTTCCGGAACTTATTTGCAGCAATGTTGATGAAATGGTTGAAAAGGTTCAAAATCAGGTTTTCCCACAAGCGGGTGCGGTGAGGAACTACGTACAAAACAATTTTTCTGCATCAAAAATGACGGATAACTATCTGGATATCTATAGAAAGGTCATCGGGGAAAAGAAGCTCCCCTTCTAACTTTCCATCACTTCATGAGGAAGAATTGGTATTCCTATTTTATCAATACAAGCACATCGATTTGCCATTAACATAATATATACCAAGGAACCAGTGAAGTTGAGGTGATTTCGTGATTACAATAAGTTTATGCATGATCGTCAAAAACGAAGAGGATACACTGGCTAGATGCCTGATATCGGTCAGGGATATCATTGATGAAATTATAATTATAGATACTGGCTCAACAGATAAAACAAAAGAAATAGCTGGTCTTTTTACAACTCATATTTATGATTTCGAATGGGTGAATGATTTCTCTGTGGCGAGAAATTTCTCTTTTTCAAAAGCGACCAAGGACTACATACTCTGGCTTGATGCGGATGATATCCTGATGGATGCAGACCGGATGAAGCTTAAGAAATTGAAGGAAACTCTGGACCCCAGTGTGGATGTTGTCATGATGAATTATAATTATGCTTTTGATGACAAGGGAAATGTGCTTTTGTCACACTACAGGGAGCGACTATTAAAAAGGTCGAAAAACTTCCGATGGAATGACCCAATCCATGAGTTTATTTCGTTCGGCGGGAAAATACTTAATACCGACATTACTATCACACATAAGAAAACTCATGCCAACAACCGCAGGAATTTGGTCATCCTGGAAAATATGCTGGCTCAAGGGAAAGAGTTTTCTCCGAGAAACATGTTCTACTATGCAAGAGAGAAATTCAATGTGGGCGAATACGAAGATGCAATAGAATATTTCAATAAACACCTCGATTCAGAGAAGGGATTACCGGAAGACAACATCACATCCTGCATTTATCTGGCAAAAGCCTATAGAGCGAAGAAGGACAGGAAAAACATGCTGAAGACCTTGCTGAGAAGCTTTGAGTATGATATCCCAAAGGCTGAAGTATGTTGTCTGCTAGGTTACTACTATAAAGATGGGGAGGATTACACCAGGGCTATTTTCTGGTTTGATCTTGCCACAAAGCTTGAAAAAACGGAAAATAAATGGGGGCCACTATTACATGAGTATTGGGGTTTCGTGCCTTGTTTTGAACTTGGAGTATGCTATATAAAATTGGGAAATATTGACGAAGCAATAAAGTATAACAACAAAGCTGCAGAATATAAACCGGATCACCCTTCTGTCTTACAGAACAAGCAACTATTCGAGAGTGCCAGATTAAAAAAGTAAAAAAGCAAGACGCAATATTATATAAACAGAACCACGTCTGTTTGTTTTTCGATACAAAAGAAGTGGTTCTTTTGTATCATATTATGTCAACACCGCATATTCTGTAGGTAGGAGTAAACTATTGGCTGATAAGGAGGATAGAGAAATGCGGGGAGACGAGAAGGATATGGAAGAAGCTTTCAATGAAATGAACAACGAACTAATCGGTGAAGAACTAGATTTATCCTTACGACACTTGATCGGTTCAGATAAACACAGTGATAAAACTCCTGAAAAACTATGTCATGACGATGATGACGATGATGACGATGATGACGACGACAATGATGACAATGATGACCACTGTAAACATCATAAAGACCACTGTAAACATCATAAAGACAAAGACTGCGATCATCACAAAAACCATGACGACGATTGCAAAAAACACCATCATTGTGATGATATTTGTAAGAAATTCGACAACGATGATTGTAACTTCCTTTGCGAAGACGAAAAGAAGTTATTGATAAGAATCATATGTCTCTTGATCAATAAAAAGTTCGGCTTAAAGGAAATCAAAAAAGAGGTTAAATTCATCGAAACCTTGCTGGGTGAAGTAGCTACTCAGGTAGGATTCATCGATACGGATGTAGCAAAGGTTGAGACTGCGGTGGCAGGCATCGAGACAACGCTTGGTGAGGTAGCAACACAGGTGGCAACAATAGATACCAATGTAGCATTTATTGCAACGTTTATATCTAGTCTTGAGACAGCTGTGGCGATTATAGAAACTTCAATTGTAGGCTTGGAAACATGTTGCGGAATAATTGAAACTTTCATTGGAAACCTTGGAGAAATAGCAACTCAGATAGCGGTCATCGATACTAACGTAGCAGGACTCGAAACTGCAGTGGCAGGAATAGAGACTACACTTAGCGAAGTAGCAACGCAGGTGGCAGTCATCGAAACAGCTGTAGCTGGTATTGAGACAACGGTTAGCGAAGTAGCCACACAAGTGGCCTTTATAGACACGCTTCTCGGTGAGGTAGCAA
>CALMWN010000182.1 GCA_937873555.1 uncultured Clostridia bacterium | reverse complement strand
AGATTTCTGCCTGTCTCGTGGGCTCGGAGATGTGTATAAGAGACAGCATGCAGGGATGTGAGAAGGTCCGGTTCGGCAGCCCTGGACATTGCATATGTTGCCTGTGGGAGGCTTGACGGCTTCTTTGAGTTGAACCTGCAGCCCTGGGATTATGATGCCGGTATTATCATATTGAAAGAAGCCGGTGGAAGGATAACCAGGTTCTCCGGTGAGGAAATAAATGTATTAAAACAGGGCAGCGTGCTTGCAAGCAACGGCTTAATACATGAACAGCTTCAGAATATAATCCGTTGAGAGTGTCCTTCATACCAAATTTTATTTTTTAAAAGCCTCCGGCATTATTGAATAAGCCGCAGGCTTTTTTAATTGTCCGGGAAAGATTGCTTACCTGATTGAGGAATTATATGGAACACATAATTAATATTGACTTATTCGGAAATGATAATAACGGTAATAGCATTAAACGCTTAAAGGCAGGGAATGGTGATTGGTTTTAATGAACGTGACAGTTGCTGCTACATACATTGTTCTAAGCGGTTTGATAGTATTATTGCTGGCTTTGCTGTTATCTGACAGAAAAAGGGAAAATGTTGAAATAAACGATGCGATGCTTAACCCGGAGGAATTGGAAAAGCATGCTGCTGAAATTGCAAGGGGACATGTTATAGGAAGAGGCACCGGAAAATCCCATTGGCTTATGCCCCGTGTCAATGATAATTTCAGGTTTATATCACAGGCCTACAAGGAGCTCAACGAAGATGCCAATAACACGGTTTCCACTGTTCCGGCGGCTGAATGGCTGCTTGACAACTTTTACATCGTGGAGGAGCAGGCTAAGGACATCAGGAGGAGCCTTTCAAAAGGGTACTATTCGAAGCTTCCCGTGTTAAAAAGCGGCTATCTTAAGGGCTATCCCAGGATATATGCCATCGCCCTTGAACTGGTTGCGCATACCGACGGAGTTGTAGACGAGAAATCCCTGGTGAATTTCATAAGGGCTTATCAGTCCTACAGCCTGCTGTCCATAGGAGAGCTTTGGGCTATAGCCATAATGCTGAGAATAGCAATAATAGAAAATGTAAGAAACATATGTGACAAAGTGTTGGAATCACAGAGGCAGTGGCATAAGGCGGAAGAACTTGCCGATTTGATCCTGGACAATATGGAAGGCGGAGAGGACAATCTTCGGAGAATCATGCGGGAAAACTTCAAGGAGGGTTCATCCTTAAACCCCTCAATGGTTGAACATTTGCTGGAAAAGCTCCGGAGGCAGGGGAAAAGTTCACTTCAGGTCGTAAGCCATATAGACGCCCTGCTTGAAGAACAGAATCAGTCGGTGGATGCATTGGTTGACCTTGAACATCAGCTTCAGGCCTTCCGTCATGTTTCAATAGGCAACTCCATTTCCAGTCTCAGGCTGGTATCCGCTCTGGACTGGAATGAAATATTTGAAACCCTGAGCCATGTTGAGCATATCCTGCGTCAGGATCCCAGCGGGACATATACATTGATGGACTTTGAATCCAGAGATTATTACAGGCATGAGGTTGAGAAACTTGCCCGCGCTTACAGGACCTCCGAGGTGAACGTTGCAAAAAAAGCTGTAGAATGTGCTTCCGAAGCTGGAAAAGGTGATGGGAACAGGGATGTGCAAAACCATGTGGGATATTATCTGATAGGCAAAGAGAGAAATTGCCTCAGATTGAAAATAGGTAATAAACTTTACTGGCACATGTCCCTGGGTGAGGCACTGAAGAGACATCCAATCCTTGTATACATAATCCCTGTCATTTTTTTTACTCTGCTTATTACATGTGGATTTGTGTATTATGCAGTAAGAAATGAAAACGGATTTTCCGCAGCTTTAACACTATTAACCTTGCTGGTTGTAATAATACCAGCCAGCGATCTTGCGGTTGCGGCAGTCAACTGTATCATCAGCCATACCTTCAAGCCTTCCATTCTTCCGAAGCTGAAGCTTGAAGGCGGGATTACCCGTGAATACTCCACAATGGTAATAGTGCCTACGCTGCTCCCGGGTGAGAAGAGAGTCAGGGAGCTTTTACAGCAGCTTGAAATATATTATCTTGCCAACCGTGACAAGAACCTTTACTTTTCGCTGGTAGGGGATTTCAAGGATTCAGATTCCAGGGATCTGCCCGAAGACGAGAGCATTGCAAGAACAGCAATAGAAGGTATATGTGAGCTTAATTCCAGGTATGCGAGTCTGGAAAATCCGGTGTTTTTCTATTTTAACCGGCATAGGAAATACAATGACAGACAGGGCAAGTGGATGGGATGGGAACGCAAAAGAGGAGCCATCATGGAGTTCAATGACCTTGCAAGAGGCAGCAGGGATACGGCTTACTCAATAACAAGCTGTGATGTCTCAAAGCTTCCCCATGTAAAGTATGTAATAACTCTCGATGCAGATACAAACCTCCCCATGGGTGCAGCAAAAAGGCTTATCGGCACTATTGCCCACCCTATGAACAAGGCTGTGACAGATACCGAAAAGAATATTGTAATAGATGGGTATGGTATTCTTCAGCCAAGAATAGGAATCAATATCCTGAGTGCCAACAATACTCTTTTTTCGCGTATTTTTGCCGGACAGGGAGGAATTGACCCCTACACGGTTGCTGTTTCGGATATATACCAGGATCTCTTCGGAGAAGGAATTTTTACCGGGAAAGGGATTTATGAACTTGACGTATTTCAAGGTGTCCTAAAGAATGCAATACCTGAGAACACTGTTTTGAGCCATGATCTGATTGAAGGCTGCTATTTGAGAGCAGGACTTGTCACGGATATTGAGCTTGTGGATGGATATCCTGCAAGGTACAATTCCTACGCAATGCGCTTGCACCGTTGGGTAAGGGGAGACTGGCAGCTTCTTCCGTGGCTGAAGTCACAAGTAAGGGACAGGGAAGGCCGTCTTGTAAAAAATCCTTTATCACTCGTATCGAAGTGGAAAATTTTTGACAACTTGAGAAGAAGTCTGACCAACCCTGCTCTGTTTATTCTCATTGTGACTAGCTTCTGGATACTGCCGGGAAGCAGTATTGTCTGGCTTTGCCTGGCTTTGGCTTCTACGGCGTCTCCAGTATTCATACACATTATGAACTCACTGCTGTCCGATGATTACAGCTCATACTCTACAAGGAGCCGTACCACTGTAATCTCAGGCATGAATGCTGTTCTTGACCAGTCAGGACTCCTGTTTGCATTCATTCCTTATCAGGCTTATCTTATGGCGGATGCCATAATTAAGACTCTTGCAAGGGTCCTGTTTACCAGGAGGAACATGCTTGAGTGGGTAACCGCAGCCGACATGGAATTAAGCCTTAGAAATGATGTGACAAGCTTTTGGAAAAGGATGTGGATATCACCTGCCTCAGGCCTTCTCATTTTTCTTTTGGCATTAATGTCATCCCATGCGAACCCGGCAGCTGCCCTTTTGATATTCATAGTCTGGGCGGCTGCTCCTTATATCGCATACAGGGTAAGCATAGCGTACAAGCACAGGGTTGATACTCTTAAAGAGGAAGATCTGAAACTTTTAAGAAGGCTTGCAAGAAAAACCTGGGCGTATTATGAGGATTTTGCCGGGCAGGAGGACAACTACCTCCCTCCTGACAACTACCAGGAAGAACCTCCGAAAGGAATTGCACACAGAACCTCCCCTACCAACATAGGTTTTTTACTGATATCCATACTGGCCGCGCGCGATTTGGGCTTTATGGGCATGCTTGAAATGGTAGAGCGTGTCAAATCCACAATCTCAAGTATTGAACGGATGGAAAAATGGAAAGGCCATCTGTATAACTGGTATGACACGGTTTCCCTGCATATGCTGAGGCCTTTGTATGTATCAACTGTGGACAGCGGAAACTTCATAGGATACCTTATGGTATTGGAGCAGGGCCTGAAGGAATATCTGAAGAGGCCCATGGTTGACAGGCCCATGGCAGAAGGCCTGATGGACCTTTGTTATATTCTTAATGAAGAATACTGTAAAGAGGCTTCCATAGGGACAGGATCCCTGGAGGGTTTAATTTCCGACGGTTGTACCGGTATAAGTGGCTGGTATGAAGCATTGACGGTTTTGAAAAAGCAGGCAGACGAAGCTGAGCTGAATGACAGCCCGGCAGCTGCATCATGGAAGAGCAGGCTTTCAGGCTCGATCGATGCACTGATAAAGGAATTGGGTTTATTCCTGCCTGCTGTCATACTGTCTGATACTGTTCCCGGGTTTTTAGAGGGAAATCATGATGAAAATCCGCAAGCCTGCAGCGGGGAGCTTATTCAACGGATTAAAAGCTTATATGCTCCGCATACTCCTTTGGAACTGCAGCTTATATATGGTGAACTGTCTGTAAGACTTAGTGCCTTACTGGAAGGCAGGAATGATACCGAAAGCGGTAATAATGCGAAAGAGCCTTTTAAAAATGACATTTCTACCGTCGAGTACCTGAAATCGCTGCAAAGCGGAATTGAAACAGCAAGAGGTAAGCTTGCGGATTTTATTGGAAGCTGCGAGACTCTTTGTGATAGGATACGGGCACTCATAAAGGGTATGGAATTTGCACCTTTGTTCGATTCAAAGCGTCAGCTTTTTTCGATAGGTTTTAATGTTGAGGAAGGGCATCTTGGAAAATCCTATTATGACCTCCTGGCTTCGGAAGCAAGACAGGCCAGCTATATAGCCATAGCAAGAGGTGAAGTTGAGCAGGACCACTGGTTCAAGCTGGGGCGCAAGCTTACTCTGCTGGATAAGGCGAAAGGCCTTGTATCATGGACCGGAACCATGTTTGAGTATCTTATGCCTCTTCTGATTATGCGTAACTTCGAAAATACACTTCTGGATGAAACCTATTCCTTCGTTGTCAGCAACCAGAAGAAATACGGACTGAAGCGGAATGTGCCCTGGGGTGTATCCGAGTCGGGGTATAATGCTTTTGATATTAATCTGAATTACCAGTATAAAGCTTTTGGAATACCCAGCCTGGGCCTTAAAAGGGGTCTTGGGAATGATATCGTCATAGCTCCGTATGCAACTCTGCTGGCAGTGGGAATAGACCCGAATGCTGCTCTGTCAAATATTAAAAGATTACAGAATGAAGGTCTGGAAGGACAGTACGGTTTTTACGAGGCTGTCGATTATACGCCTTCAAGGCTCATGAAGGATGAAAAAAACAGCATAGTGAAGAGCTTCATGGCACATCATCAGGGTATGAGCCTTATTGCCATAAACAATTACCTCAACTTTAACATAATGCAGCAGCGTTTTCACGCCAATCCCATAATAAAATCAGCAGAGCTGCTGCTTCAGGAGAGAATACCGCTGAAGACTGCCTTCACAAAGGATTATCATGAAGAATTCATACCCGTTAAAAAATATGGACAGGAGGACGGCGCTGTTGTACGTACATTCGGAATTCCCCGTTCTTTGCTTCCAAAGGTTCATATGCTTTCAAACGGCAGTTACTCAATCATGATTACGAACGGAGGGTCAGGATACAGCAGGAATCAGGGTATGACAGTCACAAGATGGAGAGGCGACCTTAAAGCAGCCGGGAGCGGCATGCATATTTTTATCAGGAATGTCAATTCCAATTCTACATGGTCTTCGACCTATGAGCCGTTTAACATGATCCCTGACAGGTACAGGGTGGTATTCTCCCCTGACAAGGCTGAATTTATCAGGAAGGATGGAAACATAGAGACCCATACGGAAATCATAGTATCTCCCGAGGATAATGCAGAATTAAGGAGAGTGTCCCTTACCAATTACAGCGAAGGCATAAGGATAGTAGAAACAACCAGCTACCTTGAGGTTGTGCTTGCAAATGCCGATGAAGACCTGGCTCACCCTGCCTTCAGCAACCTCTTTATCAGGACCGAGTTCATACCGGAATACAACTGCCTGCTTGCATCAAGGAGGCCTAGAAGTGAAAAACAAAAGCCTTCGTGGGCAGTGCATTCATTACTGACAGATTGCGAAACCATTGGTGACCTGCAGTATGAAACCGACAGGTCAAAGTTTATAGGAAGGAACCGGAGTTTAAGGGACCCTTTTTCAATGGAGGTTGACCGTCCGCTTTCAAATACCGCCGGGGCTGTAATAGACCCTGTGATGAGTATAAGAAGAAGGGTGAAAATCCTGCCCGGCCAGACGGTTAAAATGGTTTATGTCACGGCTGTAGCAGATACCCGCAGGGATGCATTGGAGCTTGCAGAAAAATTCACCGACGGAAAATCAATGGAAAGGGCCTTTGAGCTGGCATGGACCCGGAGCCAGATAGAGACCAGATACCTTGGTTTCAAGTCAAAAGAAGTGGAACAGTATCTGGAGACCATTCCCGCCATATTGTTTCCGAACAGCCTTAGAAGATCATGGGCGGAAACCATCACAGGAAATACCAAAGGTCAGCCTGACCTCTGGCCTTTCGGAATATCAGGGGATATTCCCATTGTATTGGTGAGCATTGCAGGTATTGATGAATTGAATTTGGTATATTGGGCGCTCAAGGCACATGAATACTGGAGAATGAAAGGGCTCACCGTTGATTTGCTGCTGATGCTCGAGGATGAGAGCAGTTATACACAGCCTTTGTTTGATGCTGTGAGGGATGCGGTATCCGCGAGCCACGCACGGGAATTGATAGACCGTTCCGGCGGTGTTTTTATAAGAAACTCAAGACAAATCGGGGAAGCAGAAAAAAATCTGCTGTATACGGCAGCACGGATTATTTTTAAGGGAAGTATCGAAGCCACCATTGAGCAAATTGACAGTGCAGAAGGATATCCAACACAAACAGAGCTTTTAACCTGTTTGGTGGAAGGCGGCAAACCCGCGGCTTTAACACGCAGGACCGGCAAATTGCAGCCATCCGAAGGAAATGGACTGGAATTCTTCAATGGTGTGGGCGGCTTCGGGTGTAATGGAACCGAATATGTGATAAACCTTCGAGAAGGCCAGCATACTCCTGCTCCATGGATAAATGTCATTGCCAACAGGAAATTCGGATTCCTTGTTTCCGAATCCGGCGGCGGTTATACCTGGGCGGAAAACAGCAGGGAAAACAAGCTCACTCCCTGGTACAACGATCCGGTTTCCGACCCTCCGGGTGAAGTATTTTATCTGAGGGATGAGGAGAAGGGCAACTATTGGAGCCTGACTCCTTCGCCTGCAAATGGAGGCGGCGAATATGTCATACGGCATGGGCAGGGTTATTCAAGCTTCGAGCATGACAGCTGCTGCCTGGAACAAAAGCTTACGATGTTTGTGCCTGTGGAAGGCCAAGTGAAGATAAGTATTGTGAAGCTTAAGAACACTTCCGGCAAAATAAGGAATCTGACTGTCACTTACTATATACGGCCTGTTATGGGAGTGAATGAAAAAGTGACTTCACCTTATATTTCTGTGCAGTTGGACAAAGAAAGCGGAATGCTGCTTGCAAGGAACCATTTTAGTACGGATTTCGCAGGAAGGATTTTATTCGTGCATACTTCGGAGAATGAATATTCCCATACCGGAGACCGCATGGATTTCATGGGAATCAACGGCAGTCTTGAAGAGCCGGAAGCCATGAACAGAGAAAACCTTTCGGGAAATACAGGGGCAGGCGCGGACCCATGTGTGGCAGTACGTATAAAAATAAGACTGGAGGCCGACGAAGAAAAGGAGGTTGTATTCCTGCTTGGCCAGAGCAGCTCTATGGAAGAGGCGTCCGGCATTGCTTCAAGGTTTGGGAATCCTCCGGAAGCAAAACTGGAGCTTGAAAGAATAAGGAGTTTCTGGAGGGAAAAGCTGGGGACGGTACAGGTGTCTACTCCTGACAGGTCAATGGATTTAATTCTGAACAGCTGGCTTTTATATCAGGTAACTGTTTGCCGCTTATGGGCAAGGTCGGCATATTATCAGTCCGGCGGTGCCTTTGGCTTCAGAGACCAGCTTCAGGATGTCATGGCGCTGGTGTATACATGGCCTGAGCTTGTAAGAAGCCAGATTCTGTTGCATGCCTCAAGGCAGTTTGTAGAAGGTGATGTGCAGCACTGGTGGCATCCGGAAGCCGGGAAAGGCATACGGACGAAATACTCGGATGACCTGCTGTGGCTCCCTTATGTGACGGCGGATTATATCGAGTGTACAAATGACTGGGACATTCTGGACGAAGAAATAAGTTACCTTGAAGGAAAACCATTGGCTGAAGATGAGGACGAGCGTTATGACATACCCTCCATATCCGGGGAATGTTCAAGCCTGTATGAGCATTGTATACGGGCACTTGAGCTTTCTTTGAGGTTCGGGGAGCATGGCATACCGCTGATGGGTTCGGGTGACTGGAACGACGGCATGAATAATGTCGGAAACAAGGGCAGGGGCGAAAGTGTTTGGCTTGGATGGTTCCTTTTTACTGTACTGAAAAGGTTCATACCCATCTGTAGCCGCAGAAGGGATGAAGAAAGGGCGCAAAGGTACTCTGATACAGCCTGTGAAATCATAGAGGCCATAGAGAGGGAGGCCTGGGATGGAAGCTGGTACAGGAGGGCTTACTTTGACGACGGAACCCCCCTGGGATCCATTCAGAATACCGAGTGCAGGATAGATTCAATTTCGCAATCCTGGGCGGCCATATCGGGAGCAGGAAAGCCCAACAGGGTAGAAGAAGCAATGGGTGCAGTAGAAAAATACCTTGTTGACAGGGATGAGGGTATAATAAAACTGTTGGAGCCTCCTTTCGACCAGGGAGATTTGAAACCGGGATATATAAAGGGTTATGTTCCGGGAGTGCGTGAGAATGGCGGACAATATACCCATGCCGCCGCATGGGTTGCACTGGCTTTTGCAAAAATGGGGAAAGGAAGAAATGCATGGGAGCTGTTCCATATGATCAACCCTGTAAACCACTCCCGCACCTCGATTGAATATTCCCGCTACAAGGTAGAGCCATATGTTGTGGCTGCTGATGTGTACGCCATCAGGACAAACAACGGAAGAGGAGGCTGGACATGGTATACCGGGGCTGCAGGCTGGCTTTACAGGGTGGGAATAGAGCATATACTGGGCCTTAAGGTAACAGGGAGTGCAATATATATCGACCCCTGTATTCCTGAACAATGGGAGGAATATAAAATCACATACGTGATGGGCAGGACAACGTATGATATTACGGTTTTAAATCCCGACGGCGTAAGCAAGGGGGTTAAAAAGGTCGAGACTGACAATGCCGTAAGCGAAGACGGGGCTGTAAGACTTAACGATGACGGGGGAACGCATGTAATAAAGGTGACAATGGGATAGGGTATGCGCCTTTGGTAAAACTAATAAAATTGCTATATTATTGTAACAGTTTATTCATAAAATTGTAAAAATCTTTTGTTAGAATAAAACCATAAACGGAAAATAATTAAAAAACCGGATTCTGATTTTATTCAGTAGATGACAAAGGAGGTACAAATATGAATAAATATTTTGACGAGGATGAAAAGCTGTATTACGAAAGTTATCAGCAGAAGTTGAAGGACGCATACATAAATGATGAATCCTTAAGAAAAGCCAAAAGGAAATCGAATTTTAAGAAGTACCTGGCAATAGTGCTGGTGAGTTCTCTTTTAAGCAGTACGGCAGTGGGTGGGGCTCTGTATCACAAATTCTCAACCGATCTGGACAAAAAGATATCTTCGGTGCAGAAGGCACAGGCAGGGACAAGCATTACCAATACAGGAATGACCGATGCAATCAAAAAAGGTATAACCAAAACTTCACTTGCAAAGGGATCGCCGGTTACTGAGATTGCGAAGTCCGTCGGCCCTTCAATCGTAGGTATAAGGATGACTGTGGCTAACGGCAGAGGCTACTTCCCGGGCCAGCAAAATGGATCGACGGCAGAGGGCTCCGGCATCATAATAAGCCAGGACGGATACATTATGACAAACTACCATGTAGTGATCTATGCTGATCCCAGGAATGGTGTTGACGGCAATACCACCCTTGAGGTGTTCCTTCCTGACAAGAGGCAGACAAAAGCTAAATTCATAGGAGGGGACAGTAAAAATGATCTGGCGGTAATCAAAATAGACCTGGGTAATCTTCCTGTCGCTGAACTGGGTGATTCGTCGCAGCTTGAGGTGGGTGAACCGGCTGTTGCAATAGGAAATCCGCTCGGGATGGAATTTGCAGGTTCCGTTACCGTTGGAGTTATAAGCGCGTTGAACAGGACTGTGGATGTCGGCGACAGAACAATGAAACTCATACAGACAGATGCAGCCATAAATCCCGGTAACAGCGGCGGTGCGCTTGTGAATTCACAGGGACAGGTAATAGGTATCAACTCAATTAAAATTTCAGTTGCAGGTGTTGAAGGCCTCGGATTCGCAATACCGATAAATGATGCAAAGCCTATAATTGACCAGCTCATGATGTTTGGCTACGTCAAGGGAAGACCCTTGATAGGGATTTCCGGGAGGGAAATAACACAGGTGATTTCGCAGAGCTACGGAATACCGGAAGGAATATATGTTCTTGATGTGTCGCAGGACAGTGGAGCTGCAAATGCCGGAATAAAGAAGGGTGACATTCTTACCAGCCTTGCGGGGCAGGAAGTAAAAACACTTAAAGATCTTGATACCGTCAAGCAGCAGTACAAGGCAGGAGACACAGTAGATGCCGTAGTCTTCAGGAAAGGATCCACACTGACCTTGAAGCTGACATTCTCTGAGGATCATTAGAACAGGATCGAGCGGGGAAATTATATAAGCTGCCGGGAAAGCCTCAAAAGGCTGCTTCGGCAGTTTTTTTGTATCCAAAGCGTGGATGGGCGTATTTTTCTCTTATGTCCCATATAATGCTGAAAGTGATATTGTTAGGTAAGGGTATGATTTCCTTTACTGGATCATAAGGAATAGATACACCCACCATGGACTCTGCCTCTTGATTATGTTGTGAATTTAATTTATTATGGTATTGCACGGAATTAACTCTGTTTTGTTTTTATTCCATTTTTGGGAGACATGAATTTCTACACCTGTAATTTGTACAATAATTTATATAAAGGAGAACAAACCATGGCAAAAATTAAGATGAACGTTCCGCTGGTAGAGATGGACGGAGATGAAATGACCCGTATAATATGGAAAATGATCAAGGAAATAATTCTGGAGCCGTATGTTGAACTAAAGACCGAGTATTATGACCTTGGCCTTGAATACAGGGATAAAACCGATGATCAGGTGACAGTGGATGCAGCGATGGCTACAAAAAAATATGGGGTTGCGGTCAAATGTGCCACCATAACTCCGGATGCCGAAAGAATCAAGGAATACAACCTTAAGCAAATGTGGAAGAGCCCGAACGGAACAATCAGGTCAATCCTCGATGGGACAGTTTTCAGAGCACCGATAGTAGTCAGCAGTATAAAGCCTTCGGTAAGAACCTGGAAGAAGCCCATCACCATTGCAAGGCATGCATACGGGGACATATACAAGGATGTGGAATACCGTGTTGAAGGCCCTGGAAAGGCGGAACTGGTTTTTACCACTGCCGGCGGTGAGGTTTCAAGGCAGACAATACACGAATTCAAGGGTGCAGGTGTTATTCTCGGTATGCACAACATTGACGATTCCATAAAGAGCTTTGCCAGAGCCTGTTTCAACTATGCCCTGGACCAAAAGCAGGATTTGTGGTTTGCGACAAAGCAGACCATCTCAAAGAAGTATGACCATACCTTTAAGGACTTATTTGAAGAAGTATTTGAAAAGGAATACAAAAAGAAGTTCCAGGATGCAAATATTGAATATTTCTATACGCTGATCGATGATGCCGTGGCCCGTATAATCAGGTCGGAGGGCGGAATGATCTGGGCATGCAAGAATTATGACGGTGACGTTATGTCCGATATGGTGGCTACAGCCTTCGGGAGCCTTGCCATGATGACCTCGGTGCTTGTTTCTCCGGATGGAAAGTATGAATACGAGGCTGCCCACGGAACGGTGCAAAGGCACTACTATCAACACCTGAAAGGGCAGGAAACCTCCACAAATTCAATGGCTACATTGTTTGCATGGTCAGGGGCGCTGAGAAAGCGTGGAGAACTTGACGGAATCAAGGAACTTGTGGATTTTGCAGACAAGCTGGAGGCCGCTTCGATAAAGACAATCGAGGAAGGTGTAATGACAAAGGACCTTGCCCAGCTTTCCGAGATATCCGATAAAAAGGTTGTAAATACCAGGGAGTTTTTAATAGAGGTCAATAAACGTCTGGCAGAAATGCTGAAAGCATAAATTAATTCCATCAGGTATCCATACACTTCAAACGAAGATAATTCCCAATAATATTTACTGGAGGAATGCAGATGAAGAAGTCAGCTGCCAAAACTTTCGGGATACTTACAAGCGGAGGGGACTGCCCCGGGTTGAATGCCGCAATAAGAGGCGTTGCAAAGGCTGCTTTCGGGATTTACGGAATGAAGATAATGGGCATCAATAACGGCTATAAAGGGCTCATAGAAGGCGATGTCAAGATATTGAACCCTGAAGATGTCTCCGGAATACTTACCAAAGGCGGTACCATACTTGGCACTTCCAGGGAAAAACCCTTCAAGGTGTCTAAAGGCGATGATGCTTCTACAAGTTCAATCAAAGTTGACGCAATAAAGGATACCTATAAAAGGTTCGGGCTTGACTGTATCGTTGTGCTGGGCGGAAATGGTACACACAATACTGCAGCCCTGTTAAAAAATGAAGGCATTAATGTAATCGGCCTGCCAAAGACTATTGATAATGATTTGTACGGCACGGATATAACCTTTGGGTTCCACAGCGCAGTAGACATTGCAACAGAAGCGATAGACCGCTTGCATTCCACTGCACATTCACACAACAGGGTCATGGTGGTGGAGGTTATGGGGCATAATGCCGGATGGCTTGCCTTGTATGCCGGGGTCGCAGGCGGAGGAGATGTTATCGTCATTCCGGAAATTCCTTATGATATAGACAGTATCACCAGACACCTCAAAAAGAGGGCAAAGGGCGGAAAGCCTTTCTCAATAGTGGTTGTAGCTGAGGGAGCCATCTCCGTGGAAGAAGCCAAAATGTCAAAGAAGGAAATCAAGCAAAAGAGGGCAAGTGATAACAGCCCGACGGCAGGCTACAGGATTGCCAAGGAAATTGAAACCTCAACGGGGATGGATGTGCGGGTTTCGGTACTCGGCTATCAGCAGCGCGGAGGGGCGCCATCGCCGTATGACAGGGTAATTGCCACACAGTTTGGCACGGCAGCAGCTGAACTGCTCCATCTGGGGGATTATGGGAAAATGGTAGCGAAAGAAAACAACTCCATTATAGCCAGGCCGTTGGAAGAAATTGCAGGCAAGTTGAAGCTGGTGCCCTCAGATCATACCCTGATAAGGGACGCCCGGTTTGTTGGGACCTGCTTTGGTAATGAGTAAATTACACCCAAATAAAAAAGAACACATCGTGTTCTTTTTTATTTGTTTATCTGTCTTCCTTGTAATTTTTGAAATAGTTGCTTCTGATAATTTTATCCGAAATATCCAGACCCTTCATATCATTTTCTTTTACGTCATTGTTTACGTCCGGACCGACATATTTCCTTTTTTCCGTTATCACTGCAAAGTCCTTTGCGGTTTTAAGGAGGTTTCGGCCCATTGCGGTATGTATATATGTATTTTCATCGACACCTAACAGATAGCTGATGGTAGGCAGTATATCTATGGGTCCGCCATTGGTTTTAAATTCTTCGCCATTCAGCTTGTTCTGGTATATGATAAGGGGTATGCGGCTGTTCTCCTCAAGCCACCAGTCTTCAGTGGGTTGTATGCTGTATAGCTCGTCCTGATAGTATTTATGGACTCCGCAGTGGTCACCGTATATCACTACTACGGTATTATCCAGCAGTCCATCCCTGGACAATCCGGAAATGAATTCCCCTATCTGCCTGTCAGTATAGCGGATGCTTTGGAAATATCCGCCAAGCTTGGTCTGATCAAGCTTTTTATCAAGGTTCAGTTCCCTGTATTTTTCCGGTATATCGAAGGGACCATGGCTGGTGAGCGTCACTATATGCATATGGAAAGGCTGCGGCTGTTTTGCTGCCAGAGGTTGGATCTGATTTAAGTAGGAACCGTCGCTTATTCCCAGGCCTATTACCTCCTCCATGTTGAAATTTGAGATGTCCATGGTTTTTTCAAAGCCGATTGATTTCATTGCCTCGGTCCAATTCCAGAAGGCTCCCTTAACCGGATAGATTGCAAGGGAAGAATACCCGAGAGTATGCAGAAGCTTGGGAAGAGAGTTATATGTGTTATCGGGATAACGGAAAAAGGTACTTCCCCTCTGCAGCGGATATAACGATGTATTTACAAGAAAATCGGCATCTGAGCTGGTCCCTTCATTCACCTGCTCGTGAAAGTTGCTGAAATACAAGCTGTTTTTCAGCAGCTTATTCAGGTTGGGGGTGATTTCCTGACCTGCTATTTTCCGGTTTATAACGAAGTTTTCCAGGGACTCCACCTGCAGGACCAGGAGGTTTTTCCCGGAGAAAAGCGCCTTATATTCATTGTCGGGCAGGGTTTCAATTTTTTGATCATACCAGGCTTTTATCTCTTCATTCTCTTCAGGTTTCAGTACAAGAGGCTGACGCTCTTCCAGGTATTTATAGGTATCATAGATGTGGTAGCCGACAGGTGAAAGATTGGCTATGGTTTCGTTAGGTGTCCAACAAATCCTGAAAAGTATCTGGTTGCTTCCGTTTTCAACAATGTCAACCTTGTAGTGAATATATGAAATATATCCCGTTGATACAATGACAAGCAGCAAAAACAGAATTATGTTCCTTTCCATCCTTTTATGAGGAACTTTATTGAAAATCGTAAATATCAGCAGTATAACCGCATCGAAAATAAAAACGGTATCGATGGAACGTGCCATTGAAAAAATACTTCCCGACAGGTTGTCAAGGTTTGCCGTCTGTTTCAGAAGATGCAGAGATATGAATGTTCCAAAGCCGCGGAAGTACCATAGATCCGACATGAGCAGGAATGAAAATACCAGGTTTGCCAATACGAGGTACCAGACACGGAACTTTCCCTGCAGAAGGTAGGAAAAGGACAGCAGTATTATTATAAAGCAGCAGTATATGAGCAGAGAAGGAATTGCCTGATATGCCTTCTCCAGGCTGATTCTGGCATGGTTGTCGTTTGCTATGAACCCCACCAGGATTATTGATTTGAACAGGATTGAAAAAAATATGTAATACCACAATATGTTTCCAAGAAACAATCTTGCTTTTTCCTTCAAAAATGCCATTTACCTGTCTCCCTGCCCGATCTTTGCATATTTTGTCCCGGTACTCGATTTATTTTAATATACATAATATGCTGTTATAAATCATAATGGATATTTATCCAATAATTATCCGGAATAATCAATGAAAAAGTCCGTTAATATGATACAAATTGCTTTATTAACATTATACAAGAACATTGACAAAAGTGCCTGATAAATATTTAATATTATACAACAACTTATTTCTAATTTCGATAATTAACGGCAATAGGCTTTAGAAAAGGTGATCAATTGTACTGTTCTTACCTGCAGACAGCCTGCCGGTTCGACGGACAGTCTGTAATTCTTGTCCGGGAAGGTAACTATTAATGGAATATATGATAATGTTTTTTATCATTTTTATATGGAGCTTCGTGGGAATTCTCGTCAAAACGGCTTCACTATTTGTAAGCAGCAGTGTAATAAGCTTTTCACGTTTTTTTTTCGGGATCATATTCCTTGCAGTTTTACTTTACATCAGGGATAAAAAGATTACAATTTATTGGAAGTATAATTGGATATGGTACGGGGCCATAGGGAAATCCCTTAACTATATATTTGAAAACATTGCGATTTCCATGGGGTTTGCATACGGAAACATCATTGTGGGTCCGATACAGGCAATGCTCCTGATAATGGTCTCAGCTTTCTATTTCAAGGAAGAAATCAGCAGGCGCAGCTGGGTTGCCACTATTATGTGCGTGTTGGGAGTAATACTGGTAAGCTGGAATGGCCTGCCGCTGCATGACTTATTCAAGGACCATCTGATAGTGACACTGCTGTTTGTATTATCGGCGATTGGTGCAGGAATTCATTTTTTAAGCCAGAAGATACTGATCAATTCGATGGACTCAGCTATTATGAATTTCTCAGTGTTCTCAATAAGCACGGTAATTACAGCTGCTCCGCTGCCGGTTACATTTGCATGGAAGGGCAGCTTCAGCCTGCTGGCTTTGCTGGCTCTGGTTTTTCTGGGCTTTGCAACAGGCATCACTTTTTATCTGTATGCCAATGTACTGAAAAAAATACCGTTTTTGGTAGCCGTAATCGTAAGCAATTCAGGTATTCTGTTTACTTTGTTGTGGGCACACCTTTTCTTTAACGAGCCCATAACTCACTACATTATTTCCGGTGCAAGCATGTTCATAGTTGGTATGATCCTGCTGAATATTCCAAAGGACATGAGCCTGATGAGTTTTTTAAGAACGCGGAGTTAAGTTGCGGACCGGTATACAGCAGGACATTGTCCTGCTGTATACCGGTCCGCAGTTTTTCATATCTACCGCTGATTTGACCTGTTAGGGGTGGGGCTTGGTGAGGGAGCAGGTGTAGTACCTGATGTGCCGGGTTTTTTAGGGTCTGAAGGTATATTGGCACCTGGAGTTCCGGTTGTATTTTTATTTTTATCCGGGCTTGCTGCAGGAGCGGGAGCACCATGAATGTTGCAATATTCCCCCGCTGGAAGCTCATATTTCCAGTCAAGCGGATAGGGATCATCCGGATTTCTTGGTGAGAATGGAATTTTACGCTGTATAAAGACCCTTTCTTCAACTGACGATGGTGGACAATAGGGTCCAGCCAGCAAAGGCCTTCCGAAAGCATCAAGACTTTCGGTGTCAACCTTGGCAAGGACATGCACATCACATCTGTCATTATCCTTCGGTTCCGTTCCTTTGATAAACAGCTCATCAGTGTATACGCTTTCCACCCACTGCGGAGGATTGCCCGGATCTTTGTAGCATAAATCGGTAGGTACCTTTCCCGATTCAACACAAACATTCTTCTTCACGATTCCTGAAGGTTCTGGGAAATCAGCAACCGACAGGTTTTCATGGGCCTTTTCCATGACTGCATGCCATATGGACAGCGCCTGGTTGTATTCTGCAGGCTGCAGTTTGATTGGCTTCCCGCTGCTGTTGTCATAACCGTACCAGGTAGCTCCTATATAATAGGGAGAGTATCCTACGAACCATTTGTCGATAAAGTCGCTGGAAGTACCTGTTTTACCTGCAGTCGGAATGATTTCGCCATTCTTGTTCTTGATTTCTCCAAAACCGGCAGCGGTACCGCTTGTTACTACTCCCTTCATCATATCGGTCATTATGTATGCTGCAGCCTCATCGTAGACTATAGTACTTTTGGGTTTGTTTTCCAGCAGCACCTTTCCACTCTGGTCAAGAACCCTGGTGTAGGAAACAGGCTCATTAAAAAGACCTTTATTTGCAAAGGGCTGATATGCTGCTGCCATCTGAAGGGGATTCACACCCTCATTCAAGCCTCCCAGGGCGAGAGAAACATATCTTTCCTTGTCCCTGTTGATACCTACACTCCTCAGATATTTGAGTGAAAGGTCGGGGCCAAGGTAATCCCTCCATACTTTTGCAGCCACAACGTTGACGGAATCCCTTATTGCACGGCGTATGGTTGTAAGTCCCTTGTATGCACCGCTGTCATAGTTTGAAGGGTATGGCTTGGTCGGATTCTTTTCATCCATATAAACCGGGACATCATCAATAACAGTTGCAGAGGTTATCTTTCTTTCATTGACAGCCGGTCCGTATACGGCAATGGGCTTAAAGCTGGAACCGGGCTGCCTCTTCATCTGGGTGGCACGGTTTAGACCCATGCTTATTTTCTTTTCTCCATAACCACCGTATAATGCCTTTATCTGGCCGCCCTTGGGGTCCAGTATCACCATGGCGGATTGAGGGTGCTCCACATTCCTGTTCACTACCGGAAAGTACTTGTCATCCTTGTATACCTGGTCCATAGCCTTTTGTATGTCCGAATCCATGGTTGAATATATTTTCAAGCCGTTATTGTATATTGTTTTTATAGCCATGTCTTCAGACATGTTGTACTTTGCCATCAAATCCTTTTTTACGTCTGAAATGACCTTTTCACCGAAATAGCTTTGGGAACTTACATTCTTACCCTGAGATTTATCCGAATCCATGAATTTCAATTCTTCCTTGAGAGCCTGGTCATACTCCTGATCAGTTATGAAATTCTGTTTCCTCATAAGCGACAGGATCAGCTCCTGACGGTCCTTGGTTTCTTTTCTCCCATTGGTTGTAAATGGGTCATACCTGGCCGGACTGTTGGTAATGCCGGCCAGTGCAGCACATTCAGCCAGGGACAGATCCGACACATCTTTTCCGAAATATGCCTTCGAAGCGGACTGTACCCCGTAATAATTGTGCCCCATGAAGATAACGTTTGTATAAAGCTCGATTATCTGCCACTTCTCCAGTTTTTTCTCCAATTCAATCGCGGCCCATTGTTCCTGTACTTTTCTTTGGATGGTAACCCTGAAGTTCCCGTTAATATTTCTTACAACCTGCTGTGTGATGGTGCTGCCGCCCTGTGTCTTTCCCTTGAGGGTATTTATTACCGAGCCTATGATTCTAACCACATCAATTCCCTTGTGGTCATAAAACCTTGCATCCTCAACAGCAACAAACGCATGTTCAAGATTTTTCGGGATCTTGTCATAGCTCACCTGTTCCCTGTCGATCAATCCTTTTATGGGTTCCACCAGCTCGCCCTTGGAGTCATAGATGTTTGACGTAAGGCCTTTCATCATAAACTGGTCGGCTGTCAGCGGAGTTGCGGTCTTGATATACCCGAATACAGCCCCGCCGATTATTCCGGCCAGAGCAAACGAAATTACTACTATAAAAACCAGAAGAATTTTCAATACCGTATACACAAATTTTTTTGAATTGGAAAGCTGTTTTCCGCTTTTGCCCGGAGAGTTTGAAACAGCCTTTGGTTTACTATTCATATGTATTTACACCTCATAATCTACTTTTAACCTTATGTACTTTGTGGACCTTTGTCTTCAAGGCACTATAAGAAACATTATACCATAAAAGTGTTTTCATTCCTAATGCCCGTAACAAAGTTAACAACTTCAAAAAATCCGATGTAATCAGGTTTTATGATTTCATTCAAGGTTATCCTTAATTCTTGCCCTTTTTGTGCAAACTTACGCTATATGCGCAATATTATTTATAAACTATGACAACAAGGATTTAAATTCAATATGAAAATAGATTATTTTTCTATCGGATAAAATTAATTCGAATTTCCTATTGAAAAAAGATTTCCGATTGTATAAACTGATACTGCCTTTACATGCTTGGAAGAGGTGGATAACATGGAGATACGGGTAGGAGAAATAATTAAGGCCAAAAGAGAAGAAAAAAAATATTCACTTATAGAATTTGCCAGGATGGCAGGGATATCTCCAGGGTATCTATCTCAGCTTGAAAACGGCCATAAATCCAATCCGAAGCTGGAAATAGTCTTAAGGATAATCAGAGAACTGGAAATAGACATAGATATGCTTTTGGGGCTGGAGAGTCCTGGTGAGAATATGAATACCAGAATACCTTCGCTGTTAAAGCTGATACTGGCAAAAGACAGGAATTTCAAGGTTCTGGAGGACAAAGAGGTATTGAAAAAAGTCTGTGACATAATCGACAGGGCGCTGGACAGTAAGTATCTCATAGAAAACAAGGAGCTTTATGAATTGTTCCTTGAGGATATATACATACAAATGGAAACAACCTTGAAACGCTATATGGCATTACAGATAATAAAAGGAGTTTGAGCCTTCCCCTGTATTTTGAAAATGTGATGCACAAAATCCCTTCATGCTCATATTATGGTCTGAGGGGGTTTTTATGTTCAGGAATACGGTTTTGTACCACCGCCTGTGGTATATAAAGAGGCGTAACGCAAAGAGGATAAATGTAATTTCAAGTATTATGCTTATATTTATTATATTATCCCTGTTTGCCGGTTATGCCGAAAAAAGTATAATGCCTTATTTGATCGATGCAAGTGAAAACAGGATAAAGACAGCTGTTACTTCCACGGCAGCGGCTGAAATGAACCGGATATTCAATGAAAACCTGAAATATGAAGATGTTGTACATATAGAAAGGAACTCAAGAGGGGAAATAAAATCAGTCGATACCAATGTAGCGTTATTAAACAAGCTTTCGGCCGGAGTGTCGCAGGATATATTGCAGCAGCTTTCCCGTATGGACAAAATCGATATGAAAATTCCAGTCGGTATTTTGCTTGGGAAAGGCATTTTTGCAGCCGAGGGTCCAAGTTTAAGCATTAGGGTAATACCTTACAAGGATGCAGGGGTGGACTTCATATCGGATTTTACATATGCAGGAGCAAATCAGACCAGACACAGGATAAGTCTGCAGATTAAATCCATGATAGGACTTGCATTGCCCATTGTAGAAAAAAGGCATGAATTAATCATTACCATACCGGTAATTGATGCGGTCATCATGGGAAGGCTGCCGGATGATTACACAAAAGGATAAAACAAGCAGGCAGATTTGTCTCTGCCTGCCTTATTGTTATTTGTAATTAAGGATAAGGAACGATGAGGGCGTCGTTCCCTACTATTTTTCGATCAATTCAACGGGCTTGTCCTTATCTTCCATCTGGGCAAGCACGGAACTTTTCTTGTAATCCCTTGAGGAATGAGGTCTTTTTGCTCCGCTTTTTTCACTGCTCAAAGCTTCCTGGGGAGAATCTATCATACAGCATTTACCATGGAAGACTCCGCCTTCATCTGCAACAAAGCTGTGTACGTTGATATCGCCGAACAATTTTGCCGTAGAGAGTATTCTAAGGATTCCGACCGATTCAATATTTCCTTCAACCATTCCGGCCAATTGTACGTTGTTTGCATATATGTTTCCGGTAATTTCGGCGTTGCTTCCTATGAATATGTCGCCTTCAACCTTCAGATCCCCATTCAGTCTGCCATCAATCCTGATTGAACCGCTTGATTCAATATTTCCTACAAAAGTTGTATTGGTTCCTATCAGCGTGTCAAAGCCCTGGGATGAGGATAAGTCCTTCTTTTTAAACATGGTGCGCCTCCTTTTATATAAACTTTATCTATCCAAGTATTTGAGCGGATCTACCGGGGTGTCATTGATTCGGACTTCAAAATGCAAATGCGGTCCGGTGCTGTTTCCACTGCTTCCGACCTTTGCTATCACATCACCTTTATTTACTGTAAGTCCTTCCCTGACAAGGAGTCTGGAAGTATGTCCGTAAAGTGTGGATATACCGTTGCCATGGTTTATAATCACTGCATACCCATATGTACCATACCATCCGCAAAGAGTGACCTTGCCGCTTGCAGAAGCAACTATATCCTGCCCGTACGGTGCGGCAATATCTATACCCGAGTGAAACTTCGTGTATAATTGGAAGGGATCCTTTCTGCTGCCGAATTCCGAGCTGACTCTTCCGGGAGAAGGCCACAGGGTGGGTATTGTTTCAGTATATTTCTTCAGCTTTCCCTCGGTATCGGACAGGTCGGCAAAATCCTTATCATCCGCTTTGCTTGCCTTATCGAGGCTTTCAAGTATTGCCTTGAGCTTTCCGGCATCTTCAATGAACTCACGTTCATTCCTATCCCCTGCCCTGCTTGTTTTTGAAGATGAGATATAGCTGTCCGTCATTTCCTTGAATTTTTCCTTGAATTCTTCTACTTTTTGTGTCAGAGAATCTTCTTTTTGGTTTAATTCATTTATCTGACCCGCCTTTTCATTTATCAGGCTGTTCTGAATAGTTGTCAGATTGAGAAGCCTTGAGTTGTCTGCTCTCAAACTGTTGTTGGAACGGATCATGTATGCGAACAGTGATGATATCCCTATTATGAATACGACAATAAGCAGGGTTATAATCCCAAGCCAGTACTTGAAGGTTGTGAACTTCAGTATTCTATTGTTTTCCGGTGAATGGGGAACAAACATTATTGATATTTGCTCCCTTTTCTTTTTCTGTTTCCCTTTTTCCATTAATCAACCACACAATCTGAAAATTTGCATATAATACCCAATCAGTATATCATTTAATCCGATCTTAGTCTATTCAGCATCGTATTTTTGCTTTTGTGAAAAAAGAGGTAAAGTTTAGAAATAGTAATTTATATATTCTACATAACTTTGAAAAATCCTTTTAGTGAATAAATTAACTTTTCGATAAAGAATTGCATGGTGAAATACTGAACATTTATGAAAAAATACATATGAGAAAGCTATTTCAAAGGCGTTGAAGGGCATAGTACGGAAATGAGGAAAAAAGGATTTTGTGTCATAATCAGTGAGAATAATATGGAATAAAGAAGGATTTTACAATAAAATATCGAATAATTTATTTATGATGCATTTGTCCT
>CALMWN010000181.1 GCA_937873555.1 uncultured Clostridia bacterium | reverse complement strand
AGATTTCTGCCTGTCTCGTGGGCTCGGAGATGTGTATAAGAGACAGTTATTAAAGCAGGATTTAAAATTCTTACAAAGGTAAACGGTATGGAAGTGTTAAAGGCTCTGGAAGTTGCGGGCAGGACATGCTATAAGTCAGAAGAAAAAATTACTGACGAATCTGCAATATCCTTTGTAAAAAAGCTGATTGACAGAGGCCATGAAGCTATGATTGAGCATTTCTCAGTATCAGTAAGATTCATTTGCGACAGAGGCGTTTCGCATGAAATTGTGAGGCATAGAATAGCATCATTTGCTCAGGAGTCAACAAGATACTGCAATTACAGCAAGGCTCAATTTGGCAACGAAATCACTGTTATCGAACCGCTATTTTGGGAAAAAGACAGCCCGGCGTATAATGTCTGGGAAACGGCGTGTGCAGCAGCGGAAAGATTCTATTTTGAACTTCTTAAGAGAGGTGCGAATGCTCAAGAAGCAAGGTCTGTGCTTCCAAACAGTCTTAAGACTGAAATTGTTGTCACAATGAATCTACGTGAATGGCGGCATTTTTTTAAATTAAGGACAGCTCCGACAGCTCACCCTCAAATGAGAGAGGTTGCTATTCCTGCCCTCAACACCTTTAAGGAAATGATACCAGTGGTATTTGATGATATTGTGGTATGACGCATTTCAACTATATTGTATTCTAGCAAGAGGGAGGATGATTTTATCGTGAAGCATAATAAAAAGAGTTTTAAATATGCAGGTGTAACTTTCACTCCGGTTAAGCGGCTAACAGACAAGCAACTGAATCTGCGAGCGATATCACCATTTTTAAGGAGTGATCGGAAACTTAATTTAAGTACATATGCAAAAACGTACACATATGAAGATTTTTATAATGCTTGTGGTGAAAAGTACTATGATTTATTCAGATGTGAGGATAACGAGAAAATTTATATTCCATGTGATAACGAACTATTTGAATATACTAAGAAAATTTAACTGTAATTTCTTGTGATATTACCGGGGTGGAAGTTTATAAAGAGAGGCTTCTTCCGGAGATTCACCGGAATAAGACTACTTATCAACAGACGGTTCTTTTCGCAGGGGATATAGGTATAAGAATTAAAAAGATAAAATAAGACGGAGGGTGATTTATTATTATGTTAAAGCAGCTGAATATCACAAATCTCAATGTTTGGGAAAGGTTCTTCTGTCCTGTTTGTTTTGGTCGGACTTTTGTGAGCATCCATAATTCAGAAGTTTACTGCGATGACTGCAACGCAAAGTTTGTTGTCAGAAATACCTGCGGGGATCCGGGATACTGTGTAGACTGCTACACGGAATCCTGCCATAATATCGTAATCAATGGCAGGACCCGTCAGGAAATAAACTATAGAGAAATGGCTAAGGAAAGGGTACCGGGGGGATATGCATATCTGATAGATAAAGAAGATGATTACAACTCTGGTTGGATTGCTTCTGCCAAATCAAGTTATTCCTCAACGGTTTACCTACAAGAGGTTAATGAACAGATCCTTGAAGAGTCGGGAGGCCCCGGGACTGAAACTAAGTGGAGGTTCAAAACAGAGCTTATACCGGCAAACTGCTACGTTCTTGCGGAATATGAATACTTCAATATTTCCAAGGTTGACGGACTGTTTAAGGTAAGAAAGGCTACCGAAGATATTTTATACCTTTATAATAACGGAGAGGAATTGCAGCTTAAGGCTAATATTTGCGGCAGAGATGGATGGAGACTCAGGGGAATAACCAACCGTAAAGAATTTATGGACTAGGGAGGGTGAGTTAATTTGATTAGTAATGTATATAAGTATATTACTGACAGGATCGTAGAAGAATTACAGAAGGGTAATGTACCATGGAAAAAACCGTGGAAAGGGCTTAAGGCATTGAATTATGTCTCACGCAAGGAGTATCAGGGGATTAATACCCTTTTACTGCCGTTCCCGGGTGAATATCTTTCCTTCAAGCAGTGTAAGGAGCTTGGTGGTAGTGTTAAGAAGGATGAAAAAAGCCACATGATTGTCTATTACAAATGGTATGAGAAAGAAACCGGAGAGTTTGATGAAAAGGGAAAACCGGTTGTCGATTCATATCCTATCCTTCTTTACCACAACGTATTCCATATATCCCAGTGCGAAGGCATTGAGTCCAGGTTTGACTCTGAACTGTCAGCCAACAGCAACAGTATTTTGGAACAGGCCGAGAAAGTGGTTGGGGATTATATAGCCAGGGAGGACATAAAGCTGAATATAATTAAGGGCAGCGATAAGGCTTCATATAATCCTATCATGGATACTATTGTAATGCCGGATATAAAGCAGTTTATAAGTAGTGAAGAATATTATTCCGCTCTCTTCCATGAGTCTGTTCATTCAACCGGTCACGAAAAAAGACTCAAAAGGATCGCAAAGGATAAAAGCCACAGTTACGGGAGCAAGGAGTATTCAAAAGAAGAGCTTGTTGCAGAGATAGGAAGCACTTTTTTATGTAATAGTGTGGGTATAGACTGCAGCACTACTTTCAGCAATTCGGTTGCGTATATCCAGGGTTGGCTTGAGGCATTGAAAAATGATATTACTCTTATTGCAAGCGCTTCGACTGCAGCTCAGAAAGCAGTAGGCTGTATACTCAAGGATAATGAGACTGAAATAGTAAATGAGGCTCGATGATTTTATTTTTAAATAGGAATTTTGAAATAAAACTGGGTACCGGTCTTTATGGCTGGTACCCAGTTTTTATTATGTATAAAAGTTGTAACAAGTATTTTCATTATTCGACAAAATAATCTATAATTGTGTGATAATATTTTTAATTATGTTATATGTTTTTGTTAATTATATGGGGGGTACTATATGATGCAAGGTTGTTTGGTGTTAATAGTCATTTTTTTTCTTATGTTTTTAGCGGCTAATTATCCGGGTACAGCGGTAACTTTATTTGTTACAGCGGTAATTATAGGAATAGTTTATTATTCTGTAAGTAGTTCAAAGAAAGCGAAAATGGAAAATATTCAAAGAGAATCTGAGGATAGAGCAAAACTGGCATACAAAGATTTCAGATCTAAAGTTGTAATTCCTTCTGATGCTGCAATAGTTACGTATAAAGGAGGATATGCAAACATACTCGAGGGAGACTCTTATTTATGGATAGATGATAATGCATTACGCCTTTTTCCAACCAAACCTCCAGAGTTAGATACTCCTAGTAAAATAAGTAAAATTGCAATGTTTGAGATTCCGGTGGACAAAATTGAATACTTTGCCACGAGAGGCGATGTTATACATGAGAACAAGATTAGTGGTGGAGGCGGTGGAGGTAGTTCTGTCGGCGGAGCTATCATTGGTGGGGTTATTGCAGGCGGAGCAGGAGCTGTTGTAGGAAGCAGAAAGAGTATAAATCCTATAAAATCTGAACTCATTACACATGATACCAGGGAAACCTTCCTTAATTTTTATGACGATAACAACAATAAGTGTTCAATAGTTTTAGAATATCAGGATTACAGTATCTTAAATGAATTGTTGCCTGAGAAATCACATGATATTGTTAATGCTATCAAAACTAATTCCATTTTGAGTAAGGCAGTTGAAGAGAATAAATCTGCAAATATTGCAGATCAAATAAGGGAACTTGCAAAGCTTAGGGACGATGGAATTCTTACTGATGAAGAGTTTGCGGAAAAGAAAAAGTTGTTGCTTGATAAAATTAGTTAGTGAGTATTATGACTCTGATTACTCTATTGTCCTATAAACTAATATATTATAATTGAACTTTTTATAAAAGTATTATAT
>CALMWN010000180.1 GCA_937873555.1 uncultured Clostridia bacterium | reverse complement strand
CTCAACCTCCAGGCTTTCCCACAGGTCTAAGTATTTTTTCTGTCCGAGAGCCATACCTGCGAAAACCAGGAAAGACGCCCTTGTCGGCCATCCTTCATAGTGTTGGACATCATGTCTGAAAGGCCATTTTGACTTGTCTGCCATATAGGGGTAAAGGAACTCCAGGCCTTTCTTTATCCCCCTTCCATCTTCCAGTTCAAATTCCCATAAACTGTCGCCAGGCTTGGAAAGCAGCTGGCAAAGGGATACCATATTATCCAGTACAAAAATTGAATACCCATAGGGCTTTGTACGTCTTAGCTCCTGTGGAAAACTGCCGTCCTGTGCCATCTGATCCGGCAGCAGCACTGTCTTGAACTTTTCCCTGCAGAAATCCAGCATCTGTTCATTGTCCGTGAATAGTGCGAAAGCAGCTGCCTGCACAAACCACGTGACGCTGTGGTTGTTTTTTGCGTTCATTTCATCAAGTCCCTGCTTATGCGTACTCATCCATTTCAAATAGTCGGCGAACCACTTCTTCAAGCCCTGGTATATTTCCGGTGTGAAGGATGGTGATTTTTTCAGTGCTTCTATCGCAAAGGGTACATCCACCAATTGAAGTGTATCGATTACTCCTGTTCCTCTGCCGTGGCATACCCCCGGTATGGCCTGGGCATAGATCAGATGCGGATTCATTTTGGTCTCTTCATCGAGGAAAAACTCCTTAAGAAGCACTGCGGCCTTCTTCGCGTACTTTTCATCTCCTGTAAGCTTGTAGCCGGCAGCCAGGTGTGCAATGTTTGTCCTTAATTTTCTCAGGAAAATCCGGTGTGCAAAAAAGCAGTTTGGGTTGCTTTCGCCGTCCCGCTGTATATACGGAAGCCCGTCAGGTGTATCCGGATTCGGCCACCAATAGTCTCCATTGGAATAGTAATCATGAAGACCGCCCTCGCTCATTTGGGCTTTCGCGTCGGTGATATGCACCGGGCTGACATTCATGGAAGCCTCTGCCTTGCTGTTTATCCAATCTTTTTCAAAACCGTTGTATTCTATTTTATATTCTCTTGCATAGGTTATCATTCAATTCACTCCTTCCAGTTTATAAAAGCAGTAATATGCTATTATACCGGGCAGACCAGTGTCAGCCTTTTATAGCTCCTATCATAACTCCCTTTACGAAGTATTTCTGCAGGAACGGATACAGGACAAGTATCGGCAGTGTAGCTACTATTATGGTTGCGTACTTGATGATTTCACTCAAGGATTGCTTGTTTATATCTGCACTGTCAGCCATCATGTTATCAGTATTGCTGATTATGAGAATCTCTCTTAAGATTAACTGGAGAGGAAACAGTTCACGTTTTTTCAAATATATCATTGCATCAAACCAAGCATTCCAATGGGCTACACCGTAGAACAATACCATAACAGACACAATTGGCATCGATATCGGTATTATTATTTTGAACAGAATGGTTATATCATTGGCACCTTCAAGCTTAGCCGACTCCTCAAGGCTGTCAGGCAGGCCAAGGAAGTAAGTTCTCATGATTATCAGGTTCCAGGCACTGATCGCATTGGGTATTACCAGAGCCCATCTCGTATCCGTCAATCCAAGGCTTTTGACAAGCAGGTAGGTTGGTATCAAACCCCCGCTGAAAAACATGGTGAAGGTAATGAGAAACATCAACTGGTTTCTGAAATACAGACCTTTGCGGGATAAACCGTAAGCACCGAAGGAAGTAAGAAAAAGGTTGATGATGGTCCCTACAATTACGACAAAAAGTGTGTTGGCGTAGCTTATTAATATCATGGGATTATCCAATACTTTCTGATACGCCATCGTGGTAAATCCCAGGGGATGGTAAAGTATTCCCCTGTTTTGAACTATAGCTTCCGGCAAACTTACGGATGCAACCAGAACATAGTAAAAAGGGTAGAACATCGCAATCATTAATGCTGTCAGGAATATTATATTGGATACATTAAAAATTCTTTCTCCGCGGCTTTCTTTTATTCTCATCTCATCACCCCCCTACCATAGACTGGTTTCTGAAAATTTACGGGACAAGCGGTTCATTCCTATTAATAATGAAAAGTTGATTACTGAATTAAACAAGCCGACAGCTGTACTATAACTGAAGTTTGATTCGAGCATACCTTTACGGTAAACGAATGTGGATATTACGTCTGCCGTCTCGTAGGTGACGGGATTGTAGAGCAGAAGAACCTTGTCCGCCCCTACATTCATCATTCTCCCCATCCTCAGAATAAACATAATGATTATTGTGGGGACTATGCCGGGAAGAGTGACATGCCAGAGCTGCTTGAACCGGCCCGCTCCGTCCACCATGCAGGCTTCATAAAGCTGAGGGTCAATGCTCGCGAGTGCAGACAGGTATATGATTGATCCCCACCCTATTTCCTGCCATATTCCTGATGAAATATAGATGGTCCTGAACCATGAAGGTTCGGTAAGAAACGGTATGGAATGTACTCCAAAACCTGCAAGTATGGTATTGATAAGGCCATCCTTGGAAGAAAAGTCGACAATGATACCGCATATGACAACTATCGAAATAAAGTGCGGCAGATAGGTGACGGTCTGTACAGTCCGCTTGAACATGCTGTTCTTGACTTCATTAATAAGCAGGGCAAGAATTATTGGCGCCGGGAATCCAAAGGCAAGATTGTAGACATTCAGCAGCAGTGTATTCCTAAGAAGTCTTATAAAATAGTAACTATTGAAGAAATTTGTAAAATGCTGAAACCCCACCCAGGAGCTCTGCCATATTCCTTTACCGGGCGAGTACTGTTTGAAGGCAATCTGAGCACCATACATGGGTTGGTACATAAATATCAGATAATAAGCAATAACAGGCAGCAGCAGCAGATATATGTAAGGATTTTTTTTAAGATCCCTGCGCAGGTGAAACCAAAATCCTTCCTTTTGTACAGCCGGCGCCTTTGTTGTTGAACCAGTGGGAGCAATTTGTTCTTTTGAAGGAAATCCCATTAAATTACCTCCTGTTTATTATTTTGAAAAGAATTTTGATAATGATATTATATTTGAACCCCGGCAATTAATATATAGACCATAATTATATTCCATTCACCGTTTTTTTGAATGCAGGTATCCCGCCAGGCTTTTATAAAAGCTGATTTCAAGCAATAAATATATAAAGCACATACAACCTTTCCAAAAAAAGAGGAATACTTATAAAAATGAACACTTCCTCCTTCCCTCCATATTGCTCTATAATTAAATTGTAGTTTAAAGCGGTAGTTTGGCCGCAAATATATTTTTTGAGGGAGGCACATAAATGAAGAATAGTTTTAAGGATGAAGCATGTGCGAAAAGAAATTCTCGTCCAGTATTTTTCCGCTCAGTCTCAATATTAGTATCCCTTTTATTGATTCTCTCGCTTTTCGCCGGCTGCAGCGGTAAAACGACTGGAGATCAGAAGTCTGCAGGTACTTCAGCCGCTGCTGCAACACAGGCAAGCGGACCGGAACCTTTGACGCTGCCAATTGTAAAATCACCCATGACACTCACCTGGTTCCAGGAGCCCGAGGCATTTATCCGCGACACCATGAAGGGCTATGGAGATATGACAATTTATAAGGAAATGGAAAAGAGAACGGGTGTACACATTGAATTCCACGAACCGGCATCAGGGCAGTTTGCTGAAAAACTGAACCTCATGCTGGCAACAGGTGAAACCGATGACATGATATGGGATGTGTTCACGGCGGTAGGCGGTGCAGCCCAGCAGATTGAAAACGGCAACATCTTAAAACTCAATGATCTTATTGATAAAT
>CALMWN010000179.1 GCA_937873555.1 uncultured Clostridia bacterium | reverse complement strand
CTTCTGGACTATTCAAGGCATAGAGGTTGCTAATATTTTCACCGACGGCGGCAGGGAAATGTCACAGTATCCTCTAAATATTTATAAGAAGTGGGTTACGCGCTTTTTTACCTTTGTAATTCCATTCGGATGTGTGAACTATTATCCTTTAATGTACGTTTTGGGCAAAGTGGAAAGCAATCACATTTTATTTATGCTGTCACCCCTTTGCGGAATTATGTTCATTGTACCATCCCTTTTGATATGGGAAATTGGTGTAAAACACTACAGATCCACTGGATCGTAAGCTTATAAAGAATAATGAAAAAAATATTTTTGGAAATTGCTTTTGATTATCCGTGCCGGTCGCAGAATCAATATACCGGCATTTTATAATGTGGAAAGCAGTAATTTAATAATATATAATGAGTGGTACATGGAAAGCTTTTCTATGTACCACTTTTCTTATGGAGGGTTATAAATTGACATGAAATTTACATTTAAAAAAGTGATCCTTTTTGATCTTGATGGAACAATAACTGATTCGGGTGAAGGGATAATAAATTCCTTGAAGTATACTCTGAAGGCATACGGAATAAGTAATTATGATGAAAAAGCATTGTATAAGTTTCTTGGACCACCACTGATAGAATCTTTCATGGAGATACTCAGATTTGATGAATTAAAGGCTCAAGAGGCGGTTGATAAATACCGGGAGTATTTCAGGGACTTTGGTATTTTTGAAAACAGAATGTACAAAGGTATTGAATCATTATTGAAAAGCCTGGCTACTGATGAAAGGAAAATAATCCTTGCGACATCCAAAGCAGAAGTATTTGCAGTAAGGATTCTTGAGCATTTCAACATTTCAGATTATTTTTGGGCAGTAGCGGGAAGTGAATTGAATGGAACCCGTACAAAAAAGAGTGAAGTTATCCGTTATGCTCTGGATAAGGCTGGAATAGGTGAATTAAACAGTGCAGTAATGATTGGAGACCGTAAGCACGATATTCTTGGCGCAAAGGAAATAGGAATAGATTCCATTGGAGTATTATATGGTTATGGAAACTATGAAGAACTTAAAAATGCAGGGGCTTCAATTATTGTTGAAACAGTTGAAGATTTACATAAAGCTTTAATTGGTTAGGGTGACGCTTCTCGAAAAACATGCAAAAATAGAGAAGCATCCCCGCTCCGGTTCCTACTTGCCAAAGATACGCTGCAGTACACGCTGAAGAAATGGTTTTTTAGGTTCATCCTGCACAACTGCTGTAACCGGTTTCGCATTGGCTGCATCAGCTTTCACGGAATGAGTCGTAACTGGTCTGGCGGTTGCGTGGACCGGTTTTGTCTGCTTGGCAGGATGTACTGTGTGGACTCTATTAGCCGTTTTATGATCCATATTGATTTCGGCCGGACGATCTCTGCGCTTTTCATTATGCTGAGAAGGCTTTATGTGAGAGAGCTTCTTTTGAGCTTCTTTTAAGTTCGAATCAGAAGCAGCCCGAGGCGGCTTGCTCTTCTGCGAATTTGCCTGTATCCATTTTTCAGTTTCAGCTCTGTGCTGGTTATAATCAGCTTCTGTCGGCAATTCTGCTTCAGCAATCATAGCTCCGATATGCTCTTCTATCTCATAGAGGCTCATGATGTCTTCGCCTGTAACCAAAGTGATGGCGCGGCCTCCGTTCCCGGCTCTGCCGGTACGCCCGATTCTATGTACATAGCTGTCTTTCTCGACAGGGACATCATAGTTGATTACCAGGGACAAGCCGTCGACGT
>CALMWN010000178.1 GCA_937873555.1 uncultured Clostridia bacterium | reverse complement strand
TGTGCCGTTATATATCAAATTTATACCCTTTTATCTTTCATATGCTCTTTTTTGTTCCTTTATCTTTTCATATACCAGGATGCGGGAACTGCTTTTTATAGTTTGTTAATGAAATCTCCCAATTTTTTAATGTCTGATATGTATGTATCCTTGAGACTTCTATTATATATAATACTGGCCGGATGGTACAAGGGAAAAAGCTTATAATTATGGTCCAAAACACGAATGTGCATGAAGCTTCCATGAACAGGCCCGATATTTATGTTCTTATCTCCGGTAACTGCCTTCAAAGGAACATTGCCAAGCGTAACAATAATATAAGGGTTGATTATTTCAATCTCTTTCAGTAAAAAATCTCTGTTTTGCTCGATATCTTCCTTTACAGCAGGCCTGTTCGCAACTCTTCCCGTCTTCGGATTGATTTTTGAAAGTCTGTATTTAATAGCATTGGTTATATAAATAGATTCTCTTTCAACACCCAGTAAGTCAAGAAACTCATTCAGATTTTTTCCTGCTGCGCCGACAAAAGGCTTGGACTGGCTAACCTCTTCCCTTCCGGGGGCCTCACCTATCAGCAGCAGCCTTGTATCAACGTTCCCCTCGCCCAGTACGATTTCTTCATTGAACTGTTTCCTGTACATATCATATAATATATTCAGATTTTCCGATTTTGACATAAGCTCTCCAATTTATTTTTAACCTTTTTTATATCTTCCCACATCAACACTTTTTTTGACTCATCCCTTAAAAGTGCAGCCGGGTGAAAAGTGGGCATTATCCAAAACCCTTTGCGTTCTATCCACTGCCCTCGTATTTTGGTTATCCTTGCATCCCTGTCAATGATGTATTTCATAGCTGTACTTCCAAGGCAAACAATAATTTGCGGCTTCACAAGCAATACCTGGTTTCTTAGAAAGGGAAGACACTTTTCAGCCTCTTCATCCAACGGCACACGATTGCCAGGAGGACGGCATTTAACTATATTTGCTATATAGTATTCATCCTTTTTGAACATTAATGCATCCAGCAATAAGTCAAGAAGCTTTCCGGCAGGTCCCACAAAAGGCTTCCCCTGTAAATCCTCCTGTTCTCCCGGCCCCTCTCCCACAAACATCAGTGGTGCATTTCTGCTGCCGCGTTCTATAACAATATTGCTCCTCGTCCTTCCCAGATTGCATCTGTTGCAGTCAGAGCAGTCTTTTATCAGTTGTTCCCAGGATAACATGCAAATAACTCTCTCCAATCCTGAATTATAAAATAAACAAATCATATGACAAGTATAACAATTATGGGCATATTTATCAATTTCTCCGTTGCTTCCATAAAGCTCTGTAAATGTTTCATAGTTGTTACAAGTACCAAGTGACGCTTGAAACTCCTGCTGAAAAAATGGTATAATAATTCCAAATGCAATATTGGAAAAAGTTCTTAAAATCAGGTATATCCAATAAAAGGGGGCATTACGGATGAGAAAACCAAGGCGTTCACTGTCAATATATTTGGTTGTTGTATTATTATCAATGTTAATACTGCCGTCGTTGGCAGCAGGCAATACATATGCGCAACCGGTATCCGACGCAAACGTTGCTGAATCTCTTGGCATGATTGTAGGTCAAGGCAACGGTGTTACACCTGAATACCTGGCAAAATCACCTACAAGAATTCAGGCCGCTGTTATGTTTTTAAGACTGAAAGGACTCGAGAAGGATGCAGTATCCTTTGTTGGGGCGCAAAACTTTTCCGATTCCGAAAAAGCTGGTTGGGATGAAGGAAAAAATATAATGTCATATCTGAAAATGAATCCTCAGCTCGGCTGGATAGGAAGGGATGATGGAACCTTCGATCCCACTGCTCCAATACGTGTAATCGAATATTACAAGGTTATGCTTGAAGCTTTGGGTTATAAGCAGAATGTTGATTACAAATGGGAGAATGTCATGGCTTTCGCTGCCTCGAAAGGCTTATCAAAAGTTGCCGATGTCATCAACTTTTCCATAGACAACCTTGCTACAGCTACGGTTGAGGCGCTCAAGGCTGTTATTAACCAGGATAACAGGACACTTATACAAAAGCTGGCTGATGCGAATCCGGCTCTTAAATCCAAAGCGACAGATCTGGGTCTGCTTACCCCTGCTGTGACCCCGCCCCCGGTTCCTACACCGACCCCGACTGCATCCGCACTTGCATATGTTGATTTAACTGCGAAGACAGCTTCCAGTCTGGCAGTCAAGTTCAATGTTTCGGTACCGGATACATCAAAGGTCACTATTAATATTACCAGAGATGCCGGTAATCCGGAAGGACTTGTAACTACATGGAATCCGGAAAAAACCGAAGCAACTCTTACAAAAGGCCTGGGTCTCATTCCTGGAGCTTATCTGGTTTCTGTCACCTATGACAATAATAATATGGGAACCAAAACCATAATCATAAGTAATGAGAAAATTGCAAAAATAGAAATACCTGCGGATGTGTTGGTTAAGTCAAGCGATACAACCGGTGATGTGACTTACAAGGTTTCCAACCAGTACGGAGATGATATCTCAACCTCTCCTCTGGCTCAATCAATCAAATGGAGTACCTCCGGGGATAGCGTAATGGTAAATACGACAAGTGCTACATTGACTGTTACAAAGAATGGGACACCTGGTATTTCCCAATTAAAAGATATAAGAATGGTAGTTGTAACGGGATATGATACTACTTCAGGTGTTTCTGTCAGCAAGTCGCTGGCTGTGGCAGACGGTTATGGGTTCATAAAGGATTTCAAATTCAAGGGCATATACAATAAAGATGGTAAAACAGATATTACTACCAGTACCCTTGACAGATATTTTATAGATTACACTGCTACCGATATTAATGGAAATCCTGTGGATAGCTATTCCATCCTGAGCAACCAGACTGCATTCATGCTGATCAGTCCCAATCCTAATATTCAGGCTCATATTGTACGTGACCCTGATAATCTCAGTAAAGCTAAAATAGAAATCGATACCCATACGGCAGATGGTACTGCAGTAGTAACAGGAATTGCGGTCGGTACCGGTAAACAGGATTCGATAACAGTTACAGTAAAGAGAAGCTCTGCTCTCAGTCAATTCATATTAAAATCGCCAGCCACTGATGTTCCTGTCAATGAAAAAATAGACATACCTTATATTGCATTGGACCAGAACGGCAACTCCCTCACCAGGTTTGAAGATATCAACGGGAAGGTTAATTTCGTTACCAACGATGCAGCAAATTCGCTTATTGTTGCTGAAAGAGGCCCTGACGGCACTTTTAAGCTAACAGCCAGGTTTAATGCAGTAAGAACCTTTATAATAATGGCAAATATACCCACAACCTCATATATGAGTCAGTTGACTATTGACACAAAGCCAGCATCGGTTCCAACCATGCTTTACTCGGTGAACAGTGATATAATTCCGCCCTATATAGTCGCAAACGGTCAGATTAAAGCCGACTTCAAGGATAATGCCGCTTTCACTTTGCTGGACCAGAACAACAGGGAAATCAGCCTGAAGGACAATAATGTAATAAGCTCTGACTATTATTATGTAAACGTCACTTCGAGTGACACATCCAAAGTGATGGTTTTCAATGGAGCATCGGTTGCATACAAGGAAACTGCCATGATTCTTGCAGGTGGTTCCAGCAAGGGTGCTGCCACTATTACCTTCGAACTCTGCAAGGACAATGACAATGACCCTACCAACGGAAAAACGGTAATAAGCTCAAAATCAATAACTATCACAAATATTGATAAAAGTGATGTGGTAAGTTATGAATTCAAGCCCGTAGGAACACTTTACGCAAATCCTCTGGTATTTTCCAGCGATATTTATTCCGGAATATCCAAGCAGAAGCAGGAATATGCAGCAGATATTACAATATGCGGCAAAGCAGCCAACGGCTCAAAGGTTGCATTGAATCCAGCCATAGGCCAGGGCAACGATATACTGATGCTCTCCATTTCCGACCAGACAAAGTTCAATGTTGATACCGTAAATAAAAAATTACTTGCAAAAACCACAGGTTCCGATTCTGAAGCTACAGATAAGCTTGTTGCAACTATACAGGGAGCCAACAGCTACATTACAACAATTTCAATCGATGTAAAATCTTCCAAGTCAAACCCTCTGGCTCAATCCATTGATACATCGCTGCGGTATGGTTCCTCAATAATTAAAAGCGGAGACACTTACAGCGCCAGTTCGTCAGTGATAAATTCCTCTTCATTTGTAGGCAGGGAAATGAGAAGGTTTAGTGATTCAGGTAATGATGATATGAGAGGTGATATAACCTTCAACTTGAGAGACCAGTACGGGGAATACGCATTAAATCCTGCATATTTCGCCCTGACAAGGGTAACCGGTACCGGAACTCTTTCGGTAAATCCATCTACAGGGCTTGTAACAGGTTATGCAAATAGTGGTGATCAATATAATATCACGGCAGTCACTGTAAATGGCCTGACAAAAATAATTACACTTATCGTTCAATAAATTTGTCTTCATAATATTACAGACCCAATTCTAAAGCGGGTGGACAGAGTCGTCCACCCCTACATATATTTAAAAAAATTATAAAAGCTTTATGTAAACCTATCTGTAAAAATATTTCTCTATCAATTCCCTTGTTTTTACCTTGTCACAAATAAAAAACCATAAATCGTCTATAACAGCTGAATCTCCCGGTACGGTATAACTTTTGACACTGTCATAGCTGATATTTCTTATACACCTGACATACCGGTTCAAATCTCCTATCTCAATATTTGTTTTCATATGCTTTTTAAGAATATGGAATATATCATCAGCCTTTGAAAGGTATTTAAATCTCACTTTCTGCTCTATCAGTGCCTTCATGAATTTCTGCTGTACTTTTATTCTGCCGATGTCCCCATCAATATATCCCTGTTCAGGCCTGTTTCCCTTTCTGTACCTTACCAGCTGCTCAGCCTTGTTTCCATCCAGAGTCTGAAAGCCTTTATGTAAGTGTATATGCAGATTCTGCTCAGGATCATCATAATCCATATCAAATGGAATTTCGAATTCTACGCCATCCAGTGTATTGATCATTTTTCTGAAACCTTCAAAGTTTAAAGTAATATAATAGTTTACCGTCAGCCCGGTAAGTTGTTCTATACCTTTGGCAAGCAGCTTTTCCCCTCCCATACCGATAAGAGCATTTATCTTTTCTATCCTGCCCCTTGCCCTTACTCTGGTATCCCTTGCAACGGATAAAATATTTAGCCCTCCATTCTTTGGGTTGAAGTTCAACAGTACTATTACATCTGATCTGACTTCTTCTCCATCAAGGCCAATGATCAGCAGGTTTACCGGAGCATCCGTCTGGGTGTTGGCATCCTCATCAGAATTTTCTGTTTTTATCGGATTTACTGGATTTATTGGATTTTCTGGATTTGACAGACTTTCAGGGTCTACAGGGCTTGTATTGCCATAGTGCTTGTTGTTCGAGCTTTCATTTATCAATATTAAACATGAAAGTCCGCTGACAAAAAGTATGAAAGAAATGGTAACACATACAACCAGCATCCTTGTTCTTAAATGCATATCCACAGTAACCTCTGATATTCCGTATACAACATATTGAATTAAATTACGGGCAGGTATTTGCCAGTATATAACTTTATCAGCATTAGTATTAACATTAGTGATTTTTTAATTATGGAATATTGTAGCAGAAAAAACAATCCCGAAGGCTAAACCCCCGGGATTGTTTTTTTCTGCTTATTACAAAATATTAGATTTTCAATTTTG
>CALMWN010000177.1 GCA_937873555.1 uncultured Clostridia bacterium | reverse complement strand
GTACATAAGATTGTAAAGGGTGACAGGGTAATTTGCGCCAAAGAAATCAGATAATTTGTGACTGCTTTATCCGCGCCTTTTTCCTGGAATTCTCCTGGCAAGTTCCAGCAGTTTTTCTTTCTCATTCAGTTCCGGGTTTTCTATGACAGACTTTAGAAGCTTTTGCAAAACCTCTCCTATTTCTTTTCCCTGTCTCAACCCCAGATTTATCAGATCTTTGCCGTCGACGGCAAGATCTTTCAAACTGGTGCACTGCTGTTTTTGTTTTATATCAAGATATATGCTTTTGATAACATTCAGGTATGAAAGTCCTTCCTCAAGGTATTCCGGATTTTGTGCCTTTTTATCAGCCTCCTTCACTTTAAGCAGGTATTCGAATATATCTTCACCTATGACGTTAAGCGCTCTTCTTACCGCTTTGTGATTTGTTTCAATGCTTCTGTCATGGAATCTGATTAAACGGCAGATCAGCTCAGAGTTTTTGTTATCAAATCTCAATCTATTTAGAATATCCTTAGCCATGCCAGTGCTTACTTGAGGATGACCGTAAAAATGGTCAATATTCTTTTCATCAGTGGTTTTTGTCCTGGATTTTCCAAGGTCATGCAACAGCATGGCCCATCTCAGTACGGGAACATTCTCTATGTTTGAAACAGAATACAGTGAATGCAGAGCCACATTGAACAGATGATACGGATGGTTTTGTCGTATATCGTAACACAATTCGAATTCAGGGAGAATGTGGTGCAAAAGGCCTGTTTCCTTAAGCAGCGAAAAGTTCATCGGATTGGATGAAACAAGTATCTTCGTAAGTTCATCCCTTATTCTCTCGTAACTTATATTTGTTATAAGACGGCAGCAGGATTTTATAGACTGAAAGGTGGCAGGATCTATGGAAAAGTCCAATTGTGCGGAGAAACGGACTGCTCTTAGCATTCTCAATGCATCTTCAAGAAAACGCTTTTCAGGGTTACCCACAGCACGGATGAGCTTCTTTTTAATATCACACGTTCCTTTATAGGGATCTATGAAACCTTCAACCGGATGGTAAGCCATTGCATTTATGGTGAAATCCCTTCTTCCAAGGTCTTCCTCAATTGAAGAAGTGAAATCAACCCTTTCCGGTCTGCGGTTGTCCCTGTATACTCCATCAAGCCTGAAGGTGGTGACTTCATAGCCTTTTCCGTTGACAACTACTGTAACAGTGCCGTGCTTTGCCCCGGTATCAATCGCTTTGTCAAATATGGACATGGTTTCATCAGGAAGCGAGCTGGTACAAATGTCCCAATCCTGAGGCACTCTTCCCATAATACCGTCTCTTACACATCCACCGACGATATAAGCCTTATATCCGGTTGAATTCAATTTGCCAATTATGAAAAGTACTTCATCCGGTATCCTGATATCATACTTAGCTTTCATAAAAACAGCCTTCCTGCATTACAATAACAGATAATACTTGCTCTATTTTTTATCAGCCTTAATTCCATAATGAATTGCCGCTATTCCACAAGTAAGAGACAAATAACCCGCATCAACAAAGCCTGTCCTGCTGAATGCCTGTTTTAACTCATCCTTGGACATAAAGCCTTTGACCGAATCTCTGAGATAAAAATACGCAGCCTTGTCTCCGGTTCCGACTAATCCTACAACAGGCAGGATATAATTAAAATATATAGCGTATAACTCCTTGAAAACAGGCAGCTCAGGGTTTGAGAGTTCCAGACATACTGCTCTTCCTCCGGGCTTTAGCACCCTGTACATTTCACTTAGTGCCACGGCTTTATCCGGCGCGTTCCGCAAACCGAAGGCTATGGTAATACAATCAAAGCTGCAGTCATCGAAGGGCAGCTTCATGACATCCCCCTGAACTAATTTGTATTTATAAGACCTGAGAGGTTCTGCCAATCTTTCATAACCCACATTTATCATTTCCTGATTGAAATCAAGCCCGATGACTTCAGTATCATTTCCGACCTTTCTGCATATATAATCTATCATCTGACCTGTACCGCAGCACAAGTCCAATACCCTGTCCTTTTTTTCAAGAGTGCAGATATCAATGGCTTTTCTTCTCCAACTTCTATCGACATTAAAGGACAGAACCGTATTCAAGGTGTCATACCTTCGTGCAATGGAAGAAAATATATTGTGTACGTTAGCTTTATTATTCACAGATTTTCAAATCCTCCCCAAACTTCCAGCAAAAAATATTGAATAAAATAATAATCTATTTATTTAACCGGCAGCAATACAAATATTGTAACATCCCAGATAGCATGGGATATCAAAACCGGAATAAGACTTTTTTCCATCTTGTATACATATCCCCAGAACAGGCCGCATACCAGTGCAGCCAGAATTATCATGAAATTTCCCGTAGCAACGTGCACTCCTGCGTAAAGCAGGGCGGATATCACATACCCCTTGTTTTCGCCGAATTTATCGGAGAAGGTTTTTTGAATATAGCCTCTCCAGTAAATTTCCTCCCCCGGTCCGATTATGAAAAAGAGTAAGAAACCGATTAAAACCAGGCTGCCCTGTGCCTTGTTCCCATATATCAGGGAGATTTGAGCGTCTTTAAACGGAAACAGGTATCCTGAAACTATATTTCCGACATAAAAAACCAGATACAATCCGGCGGCTGAGAGCACTCCAACTATTACATGGTGCATTGTAGGCTTTCCAAGGGATATGACATCTCTTCTTTTATATAAGGCCAATAAGCCGAGAAGCAGGATCGATAAGCTCATTTCCAGCCAGAAATTCATGGGTTTTACAACGAAGGTCAGATACCACAACATGGTGGCAATTATTATTGTAAATATCAAATAAGTGAATTTTCTATTGTTCATACGTGCTACATCCTCTTCTATTTAACAATATTCGGTATTAACACCGTTAATATCAAAATTATTGCAAACTTTGCATTAAGCTCTGCAGTATCCTTGTCAAATGTTGCCAGACCGGTCGTTGTGCTTCCGCTTGTACGCAGCTTTTTCATGCACTTGAATGCGCCCGGCGCAGTAATAAAGCAAAGCAAACTCCAATAAGGAATGATTCTATAGAATACCATTAACAAAACAGAAATATACGATACAAGCAGCAGTGCATCATATATCTTGTGCGCACCGGCTTCTCCGGCTATTATGGATAAGGTTTTGATACCTGCCTTTTTATCAAGGTTTATATCCCTTATGTCATTCGCGTGCAATATGGCGGTAGTCATAAGACCAAGCGGTATGGAAATAAATACCGAGGACAGGTCAAGCCTCTGGGTTTGCACATAGTATGACCCTACAGTCATAAAAGGACCGAACAGTAAAAACACAACAGGTGCGCCAAGACCTCTGTACTTTAGTGTAAGAGGCTTACCGGTGTAAAAATAGGCACATGCAAGGCCGATAAGACCAATAGTCAATATAAACAGTCCTCTTTGTACTGTCAGGAATATTCCGATTAAGAAACCGAAACCCATCATGATTCTTCCGGCCATTAGCACCTGTTCCGGCGTTAGTCGCTTGTCAATAATGACACCGCTGGAGAGCTGCGAATCAACGGTGTCAACTTCATTTACATAATCTTCATAGTCATTCAGCAGGTTGGCACTCGCCTGCAAAGATACTATTCCCAATATTGAAAGTAAAAAATATCCCAATCGGAACTGTGCCACACAAATAGCAAAAACAGCACCAAGGGTTACCGGCATTACCGAACCTGTAAAGGTAAAAGGCCGGATCGCCTTTATCCAGCTGCTTATAGATTTCCTGACCATACATCTCACACCCTTATAACAAATATTATTT
>CALMWN010000176.1 GCA_937873555.1 uncultured Clostridia bacterium | reverse complement strand
TGCCTGTACGTTTCCATTGCAACCGACACTGGAGGCTTCAGGTACAGCAATACTACCTCCCTGACACATCAGATTGTTTCAGATCTTATAAACAATGGAGTGAATGTCGCTGAAGTCTCGCAGAAGATTTTTGAAAGCACTTCCTTCGAGAAGGTCAAGCTTATGGGACAGGCGGCAAATGCACTGGAGCTTTTGGAAAACGGCCGGGTTGCAAGCATTGCCATTACTGACGATGTGGCAAAAAAACTTGGCGTAAAGGATGAAGATTACGACGGTGTCATCAATTTGGGCAGAAACATAAACAGCGTTGAGGTAGCCGTAATGTTCAGACAAAAAGAAAATGAAGTAAAGGTTAATCTGCGTTCAAAATCCTACGTGGATGTCGCCGCCATTGCGAACCTTTTTTCGGGCGGCGGGCACAAAAGGGCTGCAGGGTGTACTGTAAAAGGCAGTATTGAAGAAGTGAAGAAGAAGGTGCTGGAGGACATAAAAAACTCACTGTAACATGGGGTATATTGTTGCAGCATTCCCTTATCAGGTCTGCTGCGGTTTATAACAAAAAGGATGGAACAGGAATTTCATGAATGGTATATTAAATGTATTGAAGCCTCCGTCAATGACATCCTTCGATATTGTCGGATTTTTACGGAGACTTTTGAAGATAAAAAAGATAGGACATACCGGCACACTGGATCCCGGTGCTGTCGGGGTTTTACCGGTCTGTATCGGTAATGCCACAAAAGCCATAGAATTCATGATGGAAAAGGACAAGCTTTACCGGGCTGAGTTGACGCTGGGAATTGAAACCGATACACAGGATTCATCGGGTGTTGTTATACGGACAAGTGATGTTAGTGTTACCGATGAGGAAATAATTTCTGCCGTAAACAGCTTCAGAGGAAAGATAAAACAGGTACCTCCCATGTATTCTGCATTGAAGGTAGACGGCAGAAAGCTTTATGATCTCGCCAGGGAGGGTATTACCATTGAACGTAAACCAAGGGAGATTGAAATACATTCAATAAATGTATTGAATATAAGCAGATGTCCGGTTAACCGGGCAGAAACGGAAGATGCAATTGATATAGCCGGCCTTCATACCAGGGTGCTTTTTGATGTTTCATGCTCAAAGGGTACTTATATCAGGACTCTTTGTGCTGATATAGGCTCCAGTCTCGGATGCGGCGGACACATGTCATTTCTCTTAAGGATGAGAGCAGGGAGTTTTGACATTTCTTCAGCTTTAACTGTTGAGGAAATCAGAGATCTTGCAGAAAAAGGCAGGCTTTATGAAAAGCTTTCTAGCGTTGATGCGGTATTCGAACACCTGAATAAACTGGTGCTGGATGAAGTGAACGAGAAAAAATTCCTGAACGGAATGTTCATAAAAATCGGCAATAGAAAATGTGAAGCAGCACTTGAAAACTCCGGAACGGACTTCAAAGCCCGGGAAGACAAAAATGCAATTGAAGGTGACATTCTGAGGGTATATAATACCAGTGGGGTTTTTATCGCACTGGGAGAATATGTTCCGTATCAGGGCGAGCTGCTTTTCAAATCAAAAAAGCTGTTTTTATAGGACAGCCATGCATTACATAAGGACAAGAGGAGAAGACTATGGATGCAATATACGGCAAGGATGGGGTTAATAGAATAATAAAAAGCACAGGCGTGGGGTTGGGCAATTTTGACGGACTGCATGTCGGGCATATGGCTTTGATAAATACACTTATAAGCGAATCAAGACTGAGCGGTCTGGACTCGGTTGTCTATACTTTTACAAAGCATTCGGAAAATATTATCAGGAAACGTCTTTTTACACCTTTACTTACTACCGTGGAAAAAAAGATAGAACTGCTTGGAGAAACCAGGCTTAATTATATGTACTTTGATGAATTCGACGAGGTTTTTTCCAGGATGAAGCCGGAAGATTTCATTAAAAAAGTGCTTGTTGACAGGCTGGGGATGAAGCTGGCCGTCGCAGGTTTTGACTATTCCTTCGGTTACAGGGGTGAGGGTGATACAAATCTTTTAAAGGCTCTCGGCAGAAAATTCGATTTCCGGGTTATTATAATACCGCCTATCAAAATAAACGAGGAAGTTGTAAGCAGCACCCTCATAAGGCAGAATGTTTCCAAGGGCAATATGGAAAAGGTTTTCAACCTTTTGGGGAGGCACTATTCCATCACCGGAAAGGTATCCAGCGGCAGGCGGATAGGCAATACACTGGGCTTTCCTACAGCAAACATACATCCTGCCGACTATCTCATCCTGCCAAGCTATGGGGTGTATGCAACCAAAACATGCATAGATGGGAAATTGCTTAACAGTGTTACAAATGTCGGGATCAACCCTACCTTTGAAGGCCTGGATAAGGCCAGCATAGAGACTCACATCCTGGACTTTGACGAAAACCTCTACGATAAATTCATTGAAGTGTTTTTTATCGTAAAAATAAGGGGCGAAAAAAAGTTCCAGGGCAGGGACGAGCTCGTTGCACAGATCACAAAGGATGTTGCAAAGACCAGGCAAATTTTGGGATTAAAGACTCAGGGGAAAACAGATGGAAATTTGTACTTATGAGATAAAAATATCCGGAATTGTACAGGGGGTTGGTTTCAGGCCATTTGTATACAACCTTGCCAAATCCCTTTCGCTTAATGGATATGTAAGCAATTCAGGTTCTGCCGTAATCATTGAAGTAGAAGGCAAAGCATCTTCGGTGGATATATTCATTGAAAGGCTTAAGATGGAAGCTCCACCTCTCTCGGTCATAAAGGAAATCAATGTAACTGAAAAGCCATTCTGCAATTATACGGATTTCAGTATCAGGGAAAGTGACAGGAACACCGGGAAGCACATCTACATTTCTCCGGATGTATCCATTTGCAGTGATTGTACAAGGGAGCTTTTCAACCCTTCCGACAAGCGCTACCTGTATCCGTTCATCAATTGCACAAACTGCGGCCCCAGGTTTACTATAGTCAGGGATATTCCATATGACAGGGTCAATACGACAATGTCCAGGTTTGAAATGTGTCCGGGCTGCAGTTCCGAATACAAAGAGCCTTCGGACAGGAGATACCATGCACAGCCGGTTTCCTGCTACAGCTGCGGCCCGCAGTTGATTCTTACCGATAACAGGGGCAGGGCTGTTGAAACAGGAGATATCCTGCACCATGTAACCGGTGCTTTGAAGCAGGGTGCCATTGTCGCCGTAAAGGGGCTTGGGGGCTATCATCTGGCATGCGATGCCATGATACCTGAGGCTGTAAGGAGCTTGAGAGAAAGAAAAGTCCGTGACGACAAACCCTTCGCCATAATGGTTAAAGATTATGAAAAGGCTTCGGAATATTGCCATATAAACAGTATTGAAAAAACACTGCTGGAGTCGCAAAGCAAACCGATTGTCCTTTTAAAAAAGAGGGATACATGCACACTTCCCGGGGAAATTGCACCGGGAAATCCGGAACTGGGGATAATGCTGCCGTATACACCCTTGCATCTGCTGCTGTTCAACGATAAACAATTCAAACTTGATGCAATTGTTCTTACAAGCGGTAACAAAAGCAGCGAGCCTATATTTTACAAGGATGAGGAAGCGCTGGAACACTTAAGTGATATTGCAGATTACTTTTTATTAAATGACAGGGAGATATTCATTAGGACTGATGACTCTGTGACCAGGGCTTTCAGAGGCAGGGAATACATAATAAGGCGGTCAAGGGGCTATGTCCCGATGCCGGTCACATGTGACTTCGTAACGCCTTCATCATCAGTCCTGGCTTGCGGGGGGGAGCTTAAAAACACCTTTTGCATCAACAAAGGCAGCGAGTTCTATTTGAGCCACCATATAGGCGATCTTGAAAATGCGGAGACACTTGCTTCCTTTGAACAGGGAATAGAGCATTTCAAAAGGATATTTGAGATTGATTCCGATACAATCATATTTGACATGCATCCCGAGTATCTGTCTACAAAATATGCACTTGGGCTTGAAGGTGTAAAAAGAATACCGGTACAGCACCATCACGCCCACATTGCTTCCTGCATGGGGGAAAACGGCCTTGATGAGGATGTCATAGGTGTTGCATTTGATGGTACCGGCTATGGTGAAGACGGGCACATATGGGGAGGAGAATTTTTTTCGGGAAGCTACAGAGGATTTAAGCGTGAGGGTTTTCTCAAGTATCTCAGAATGCCTGGTGGTGAAATGGCCATAAAAGAACCCTGGAGAATGGCTGTCAGTTACCTGTATGATCTATATGGAGAAGCTGTCAGACCTGCATTATGTGAAGACAATGCAAGTGAGACAGGATGCCGGACAAACCTCATTAATACCGGAAGTTCCGGCAAAGGCTTGACGATAGAAGGCGTAAGCTTGCTTGAGGATGTGAATTCAAGCAGTATCGCTACAATTTTAAAATTAGTGGAAAAGAAAATCAACAGCCCTTTGACTTCCAGCATGGGGAGGTTGTTTGACGCTGTATCCGCTCTTATTGGAGTAAGAAGCAGTATCAACTACGAGGGACAGGCGGCAATTGAACTGGAGCATGCTGCAAGCAGGGAATACTGTGGGGAGTATGGATTTGACATAATAAATTCCGGAGGGTTGTTTAATGTTTGCTGTAATGGTATTATTGAAGGTGTAATAAAAGATATAAAAAATGGTATGCCAAAAGCGGTATTGGCTGCAAAGTTCCATGAAACGGCTGCGGATATTGTGCTTGCCGGTTGCTGCGAGGTCAGGGACAGAACCGGGCTGCAAAAGGTAGTCTTAAGCGGTGGAGTGTTCCAGAACATGACTCTGCTGGAAAAATGCATGAACAAGCTTGAAACGGGCGGCTTCAAGATTTACATCCACAGCAGGGTGCCCTCCAACGACGGAGGCATCTCACTTGGTCAGGCATTAAT
>CALMWN010000175.1 GCA_937873555.1 uncultured Clostridia bacterium | reverse complement strand
TACACTATCCTCTTCGTCGGCAGCGTCAGATGTGTATAAGAGACAGGAGCGCAACATCAGCCTGTACACAATTAATGCAGTCGATATCGCAAAGGAAATCGGCCTTGGCGGAAGAACCAACATGATCATGCAGTCGGCATTCTTCAAGCTGGCTGATATCATTCCCGGTGAAGAAGCCATGAAATATATGAAGGATTCCATAAAGAAAACCTATGGTAAAAAAGGAGACAAGGTGGTCAACATGAACAACCTGGCTCTGGATAAGGGAGTAGAGGCCCTGACAAAGGTTGAAATTCCTGCAAGCTGGAAAAATGCTGTTGATGAATCGAAAGAAACAGCAAATGTTCCGGATTTCATCAAAAACATCCTTATCCCGATGACAAACCAACAGGGCGACAAGCTTCCTGTCAGTGCTTTTAAAGGTGCTGAGGACGGTACTTTCCCCATGGGTACATCCAAGTTTGAGAAGAGGGGAATAGCTGTTGATGTTCCCGAGTGGCAGATTGACAACTGTATCCAGTGCAACCAGTGCTCCTATGTATGTCCCCACGCTGCAATAAGGCCTTATCTGCTGAATGCTGAAGAGGTTAAGAACGCACCTGCGGGATTCACTTCGAAGAAGGCAATAGGTAAGGGTTTTGAAGATTTCAATTTCCGTATCCAGGTTGATGTACTCGACTGTGCAGGCTGCGGAAACTGTGCACAGGTTTGTCCTTCGAAGGAAAAAGCACTTGTAATGAAGCCTATAGCAACACAGATGAATGAAACAGCCAACTGGGATTATGCCCTGACCTTATCCGGAAAGGAAATCCCAATGAGCAAGGAAACCATAAAGGGCAGTCAGTTTGAAGAACCCCTGCTCGAATTCTCAGGAGCCTGTGCCGGCTGCGGTGAAACACCTTATGCAAAGCTTGTTACACAGCTGTTCGGTGACAGGATGATGGTAGCAAACGCAACAGGTTGTTCCTCAATCTGGGGCGGAAGTGCGCCTTCCACACCTTATACCACCAACAGGAACGGACAGGGTCCCGCCTGGGCGAATTCACTCTTTGAGGACAATGCCGAGTACGGTTTGGGTATGTATCTTGGTGTAAAACAAATAAGGAACAAGATAGCGGATCTTGCAGGCGAACTGCTTGAGGCCGATGTAAGTTCTGAAGTTAAGGAAGCATTGAAGTTCTGGCTTGACAACATAGTAAACGCCAAGGAAACAAAGAAGGCTTCATCGCTCTTGATTGCAGCGCTCGAAAAGGTTAAGGCCTCGAATGACAGGGTTAACTATCTGGTACAGGAAATCCTGGACAGGAAAGATTTCCTTGTCAAGAAGTCACAGTGGATATTCGGTGGTGACGGATGGGCATATGACATCGGATACGGCGGACTTGACCATGTATTGGCTTCCGGCGAAGATGTCAACGTGCTTGTGTTTGATACCGAAGTATATTCCAACACCGGAGGACAGTCCTCCAAATCCACTCCTACAGGAGCTGTTGCCCAGTTTGCAGCTTCAGGCAAGCCGATTAAGAAGAAAGACCTCGGCATGATGGCAATGTCCTATGGATATGTATATGTTGCCCAGGTTGCAATGGGCGCTAACCAGAATCAGCTGCTGAAGGCACTTGCAGAGGCAGAAAGCTATCCGGGACCTTCATTGGTAATCGCCTATGCACCATGTATCAACCATGGACTCAACCTTGGAATGGGCTGTACCCAGCTGGAATCCAAGAGAGCGGTTGAAGCAGGCTACTGGCACCTGTACAGGCATGACCCGAGGCTCAAGGACGAGGGCAAAAATCCGTTTGTTCTTGATTCAAAGGCACCTGTGGCACCGTTCAAGGACTTCATATTGAGTGAAGTGCGCTACTCTTCACTTACAAGATTGTTCCCCGAAAGGGCAGAAAAGCTGTTCGAAATGGCTGAGAATAATGCAAAAGACAGACTTGAGACATATGAAAGACTTGCAAAAGGTTGATTGATTTGGATAAAAGGCTCAAGCGCAAGCCTGAGCCTTTTGTTACCGTTCCAAATAATGTAGTTGATTTTGTGCTGCTTATGTAGTATCATATAATATGCTAATTGAAAATGCGCCCATAGCTCAACTGGATAGAGCGTCTGACTACGGATCAGAAGGTTGTGGATTCGATCTCTGCTGGGCGCGCCATATGAATAAAGGCTTTCAGAGTTTAATACTTTGAAAGCCTTTGTTATTTTACTACTACCTTACTACTACCGGAGAATTATTGTTTTACTTTTTTGTTTTACAATTTACACCCAACTTCTTACACAAAGATTTAAGTTGTGAACAAGAATTACACATAATTTTACGAATATCTAATGAATCAACCAATCCTTTTATTTTGGATCCCTTAACATATACTTTGTTAGCCTTTTTAAATAGATATTCTATTTTCTTTAATCCATTACCTCCATTTAATTTTGTATTTTCAGGTAATTTTAGATAATTACATATACCCTCTATATCATGCATTATCCAATCTTCAATTGAGTGTCTAGCTTTAATATGAGAAACACTTCTCGCTCCTGAAGCTTTCAAAGAATTTTCTACTTCGTCCCAGTCAACTGGAGGATTAGGAGAAAAATCGAAAACGTCAGTATCATAGCATAAAAATATGTCAAATTCAATATCTGGGTTTTTGGAAAGTATCTCTTTTGTAAAAACTCTTATTGCTCTATTTTTATAGTTACCGATACCTTTCAAGTTACGGATAATCAATTTGTCTATTGGAAACCTACCACTTTCGCTCATGGAATGAAGCATATCTCTAAATTTATTGTATATTTCTCCCTCTGTGTCGCCCTCAACAAATATTATCACCCCATTACTCATATTTTCATTCCTCCAAGTAATTGCTAAGCGATACTAAGTCCTCATCTGAGCCACTAAGTAATTCAAAAATATAGTCACCTGTTGACATTCCAACACTATTTGCATCGCTTATTAATGATTTTTGAGCAGAGTGCCGTATTCTCGAAAATGCAGCTATTCCATCTAAGTTTGGTATACCAACATATATACTATGAGGTTCTAAGTACTGAATAATATAGGGAGAATGACTAGTTATTATTATTTTGCAATTCATACTGAATTGTGATATTACTCTTAGATATCTTTGTAGCAAACTTGGATGTACTGAATTCTCAGGTTCCTCAATTGCAATAATTGAATACCCATTAATATCTGCTAGTAAT
>CALMWN010000174.1 GCA_937873555.1 uncultured Clostridia bacterium | reverse complement strand
TACACTATCCTCTTCGTCGGCAGCGTCAGATGTGTATAAGAGACAGCCCTTTGGTGGCTTGACAAGCAGGGTATAAAATATCAGAACAATAATTTCAAATCCTTTTCGATAAAAGGTGGTCAGAGGTATAATCCCTTTAATTTAGCCATCCCGGGGGATTTTTCTTCTGCAACATTCTTCATGGTGCAAGCAGCCATATCGGGGAGTGAACTGACCATGGAAAATCTCGATATGACTGATCCCCAGGGAGACAAGCTTGTACTGTCGATACTTGAAGATATGGGTGCAAGGGTAACAATAAACAGCAGCTCAATTACTATAAAGGGTAATGGCCTGACAGGAAGGGAAATCGATATGAATCCCATACCTGATGCGCTGCCTGCCATGGCAGTTGCAGCCTGCTTTGCCGACGGAGAAACACGGCTTGTCAATGTTCCACAGGCGAGACTTAAAGAAACCGACAGGATTCATGTAATGTGTGAGGAACTGACCAAAATGGGTGCCAGGATAAGAGAGCTGCCTGACGGCCTGATTGTACAAAAAAGCAGCCTTAGGGGCTGCAGAGTCAAAGGACACGGAGACCACAGGGTGGTAATGTCACTGGCAGTGGCAGGGCTTAATATTGATGGAGAGACTGCAATTGATACTGCTGAGGCAATGAGTGTCACTTTCCCGGAGTTTCCGGAATTGATGGGGGCATGTGGTGCCAATATGCAATTGATTGAAGGTGACAGACTATGATTGGTGACAATATTGTACTGATAGGCATGCCAAGTGCGGGCAAAAGCACAATCGGGGAGCTTCTGGCAGCTGATCTGCATATGGGGTTTGTTGACACTGATGCTCTTATGATTAAAAAGACAAACAGGCGTTTAAGAGACATAATAAATGAGGACGGACTTTCAAAATTCCTTGAAATCCAAGAAGCCACAGTACTTGAAATCAATGTTGCCGGACATGTTGTTGCAACAGGTGGAAGTGTTGTGTACAGCGAAGCAGCAATGAAACACCTGAAGTCATCAGGGAGGATAGTGTATCTCAGATCGACATATGAAGAAATAGAGCAAAGGGTGGCACCGGACAGAAGGTTTGCAAGAAATGAAAGCCAAAGCCTGAAAGATATATACGATGAGAGAATACCCCTGTATGAAAAGTATGCAGATATAACAATCGACTGCAGCAGCAAGCCGGCTGAAGAAATAGCAGCGGAAATATGCAGCAGTATAAAGAATGGCAAATAAAAGTTTTACATTTATATATGATTCGCTTTTAAGAAAGGGATTGATGCAATAATGATGGGTAATACCTTTGGAAGGATGTTCAGGATTACAACCTCGGGGGAGTCATATTCCGGAGGCTTCAGAAAGAACAAAGGAATACCGGCTGAACTGTATGGAGGTCTTTTGACAATTGTTGACGGTGTTCCCCCAGGCATAAAAATAACGTCGGAACTTATACAGAAGGAACTGGATAAGAGGCGCCCGGGTCAATCCAGGCTGGATACACCCAGGAAGGAAACCGACAGGGTGTATGTGTTTTCAGGAGTCATGGAAAATGACTTTTCAACCGGAGCGCCTGTTGGTTTGATAATTCCGAATAACGATATAGAGGATGCCCAGATAGAAAAGCATAGAAGTTACAAGGACATCTTAAGACCCGGACAGGCAGCATACACATACTATAAAAAGTATGGCCAATATGCCGACTGGCTTGGAGCGGGACGTGCATCCGGACGTGAAACGGCTGCACGTGTTGCGGGAGGAGCTATTGCCCAGGCAGTGCTGGACACAATGGGAATAGATGTTATAGGCTTTGTTTCAGAATTACACGGAATAAAATCATGCGATATTACATATGAGATGGCAAAAACAAACTACCGCAGAAATGAATTGAACTGCCCCGACCTTGAAAAAGCCGATGAGATGATTGAAGATATTCTTAAGGTAAAGGCTCAAGGTGATACATGTGGCGGTGTTATAGAGGTAATAGCCAGGGGTGTGCCTGCGGGGCTAGGTGAGCCTGTATTTGACAAGCTTTCGGCGACCATTGCCCATGGCATAATGTCCATTGGAGCGGTCAAGGGAATAGAATTCGGTGATGGTTTCGACCTCACACGTATGAAAGGTTCGGAATCAAATGACAAGCCCTATTTTGACAAGGCTTCCGGCAGGGTCAGATTTGAAACTAACAGAGCCGGTGGGCTCCTTGGCGGCATTTCAAATGGCGAGGATATAAGGATAAGGGTAGCCGTAAAACCAACACCTACAATATCCATACCTCAGTCAACAGTGGATGTGGGTAAACTGGAAAACACAACATGCCAGTTCAAAACACGTAATGATCCTTCCATCTGTCCCAGAATATATCCGGTCTGTGAAGCAATGGTGAGGATAGCGATTCTCGATGCCATATATATGGCGGGAGGCTATAAAACCGTAACGGATATTGATGAAAAATGGGATAGGATATGAGTAAATATAAGTTCTTCGTTCATTATTTGAGAACTTGGAAGGAGTTTTGGATTTTTTGTAGAATATAGCATTACGGAGGACGTACAAATGGCAGACAGAATTTCAATCCTTATCGTTGAGGATAATATTGAGTTCGGTAACCTGGTTAGTGAGCGTATAAGCTTTGAAGACGGTTTCGAAGTTGCAGGGCTGGCAAGAGACGGCTTCCAGGCCATAGATATGATTATGGCTCTAAAGCCTGATGTTGTGATACTGGATATTGTAATGCCGAATTTGGATGGCATAGGAGTTTTGGAAAGAATAGCTGAGATGAAGCTGGAACACAAGCCGATTTTTGTTATGCTTTCTGCAGTAGGACAGGATATTTTCATTCAGAAATCCATAGCTTTAGGTGCGGAGTATTACGTTTTAAAGCCGTTTGAAGTTGGTCTTCTGCTTTCAAGAATCAAGGAGATTTATGTCAAAAACAGGGAAGAAGCTCTTTCGAGGAAAAAGGTTACTGAAATGCCGAATTTATTGAAGGAGAATACTTCTAACAATATGATAAATCTGGAGATGGAAGTTACCAATTTGATACGTGGCATAGGAATACCTCCTCACATGCATGGATACCAGTATTTGAGAGAGGCGATAATCCATACGGTGAACAGCAATGAGCCTTTCACTTCCGTAACCAAAGTAATATATCCGACAGTAGCTGAGAAATTCAGTACAACACCTCAGGGGGTGGAGAGATCAATCAGAAATGCGATAGGGTCTGCATGGATAAATGGAAATATGGATACCATAGATTCATTGTTCGGATATAAGGCGGACCACCGTAATGAAAAACCTACAAATTCCGAATTTATTGCGAAGCTTGCTGACAAAATTAAAATAGACAAACAAGTTAGCGGCCCAAAAAAATAATACCCTGCCAAAAGCAGGGTATATTTTTTATATAAGATTATTTATTATTTACTATGTCCTTCAAACCCTTACCTGCTTTGAATACTGGAGCTTTTGATGCAGGGATAGTAATTTCCTTCTTGGTCTGTGGATTTCTTCCTTTTCTAGCAGCTCTTTTTCTAACTTCGAAAGTACCAAATCCAACGAGAACAACCTTGTCTCCCTTTTTAAGTGCATCCTGTACAGATGCGATAACTGCGTTAAGAGCAGCTTCGCTGTTCTTCTTGTTTAATCCTGATTTAGAAGCGATAGAATTGATTAAATCTGTTTTATTCATTGACATAACCTCCTATATTTGGAATTCGACATTATTTTATAATGAAAGCTGCATGAAGTCAAGCTTTTCACGATAAATTAGTATTGCAGCACTATATTTTTTTGCAAAATTTGACTAAAACAGAGATTTTTTGGTACATTTTACTCAAATATGCTGCATGGGTAGAACAAGGCTTTATTGATAGCTTTCAACTGAATTTTTAATCAGAGAAGATAAAACTACAAATTGCCAATTTATTTCATGCATGTGCATAAATTACAATAGAGCTTCTTATATATCACTTTGAGGAATTACAGTTATTTCTACATTACTCAACAATTTCTGTAGTTCTATATAAAAATAGTTCTCTTTATGGTCATTGAGTGATTCTCCCATTATTAGACAAGAGATATTATTTTCTTTGGAAAATTCTGCTATGGTATCTACTATGTTATCGGATTTTAACACAGTAAGATTTGCACCAACGGCTTTTGATATGCCGAACAGATACTCCAGAGCTTCCCCTTCTTTTACGCTGTCAAGGAAATTCCACTCGTTTTTTACTACATTAATTATGAAAAGTTCACCTCTTAATTCTTTTTTCATGTCGACAGCATGCCTGATAAGCCTTTCACAAGTTTTTTGCTGGGTTACGCATACAAGGATATTCTTTGGAGACTTCATAATTAAACACCTTCCTGGCTGCATTCAGCCTCTCAAATCGATAAGAACCGGATAAATATAATTTGCTATATAGACTACTTATAAAACATGTACGGATAATATTAATATTATACTAGAATAAAATGAAAAAGTCTTTTTAGACGTTAGCTGGAGAAAAATATTTATTACGTCATGACGAGTGAAGTTTTGAGTCATAACCAAAATTCATCATTACAGATTGCCGTGCATTTTCTTATTTTATTGAAATGCTTGTATCAGTATGGTAATATGAAAATATATAAGGAGGTCATATTGCATGGCCTGCGTCGGGTCATAATTAATCTTAAATTTAACAAAGTTTTAGTACATAGCTGTCATATTGAATACGTGAAAGACTTTACAATAATAAACTGCCCTTGAATCATATGAAGTTTATGCATCAAAAAGGTTCTTTGCGTATTCAATAAATCAAGGTTTATATTTTACGATATAAAAATAAAGAATGTAATATGTTTATCGTAAAATATATAGTTCATGGAATGTTCATAATGTCAAAATATTATTCTGTAACACTTAAAAGCATAAGGAGGAAATTATTATGAAGGCACTAGTATTAAAGGAATACAACCAATTTTCCTATGAAGATATGCCAATGCCCGAGTACGGGAAAAAGGATGTCTTGATAAGGGTGAAAGCCTGTGCCATCTGCGGGAGTGACGTGCACGGTATGGATGGAAGCAGCGGAAGAAGGATACCGCCTATTATTATGGGGCATGAGGCTTCAGGAGTAATAGAGAAGGTAGGAGCGGATGTAAAGAATTTTAAACCCGGTGACAGGGTTACCTTTGATTCAACGGTATATTGCGGGGAGTGTTATTTCTGTCGAAGGGGGGAAATAAACCTCTGTGACAATCGCCGGGTCATGGGGGTTTCCTGTGGAGACTACCGCTTCCATGGTGCTTTTGCCGAATACGTTGCCGTACCTCAGCATATTCTTTATCCCCTGCCTGATGATGTTTCATTTGAGCGTGCTGCCATGGTAGAGCCATTATCCATAGCATTCCATGCAATAAGGCGTTCACCCGTTTCACTCAATAACACTGCAGTTGTGATAGGTGCCGGAATGATAGGATTGCTTGTGATCCAGCTTTTGAAGGCTGCCGGCTGTGGAAGGATTATAGCTGTCGATATGGTGCAGAGCAAGTTGGAAATGGCCAAAAAGTTCGGTGCACATGTTGGTTTGAAGTCAGACGAGGTGGATGCTGTCTCTTATACACATCTCCGAGCCCACGAGACAGGCAGAAATCT
>CALMWN010000173.1 GCA_937873555.1 uncultured Clostridia bacterium | reverse complement strand
TAATTACATCTGTCTTAACTTAATGACATTGGGAATTATCCCCACCTTTTTTATTATCTTCTTTATCTTGCAGATTTTGCAGAAATCTTTCTTGTTGCCTGCCCCTCTTTCCACATAACCCATAATGGGCTTGCTATGAATATTGATGAATAACATCCGCTTGCTATTCCTATAATCAATGGGAAACTGAATTCCTTGATCGAGGGTATGTTGAAGTATATTGCAAATACATACACGGTTATAATACTGATAAGCACTGTAACTACCGTATTGATAGACCTTGCAAGAGTTTGCATTATACTTTTGTTAACCAGTTCTGCAACTGCCGTCTTTCTTAAAAGATTACTGTTCTCTCTTATTCTGTCGTATATTATTATGGTATCATTCATTGAATATCCATAAACAGTCAATATCGCAGCTATAAATGATTCATTCAGCGGTATCCTGAAAATAGCGTATACTGCAAGCATTATCATAACATCATGGAGCAAAGCTACTACGGCCATTACACCTGCCGACAGGCCTGACATTATTCTGAATCTAAACCATATATATACTATAATCAATATAGATGCCACAATTATGGCTTTTATACCATTACCCTTGATTTCATCTCCTATAAACGGCTGCACACTGTTTTCACTAATTATTGCATCACTGGGATTCAGCTTGAACTCATTTATGATTGCTGATTCCACTTTCTTAATCTCATCACCTGAAAGTGCATCACTGCTGTTTGCTATGCTCACCATCATTATATCAGTTTTCTTGGTGTTATCTTTACTGCTTAATGACTGCGATTTCTGTATGGATACCTTTTTGTTGCCCAATGCTGCCTCTGCAACAGTCTTTGCCCTGTCTGCGCTGAAGTTAGGATCATTCATTTTAAACTCCAGAACAGTTCCCCCTTTGAAGGATATGTCTTCTTGGAAGCCACCGTTAACAAAATATCCTATTATACCGGCAATCAGTATCAATGCGGATAAAACAAAGAAATAATTCCTTTTTCCCATTAAATCTACCATTTCAGCACCTCCTTATACACCGTACAGCCAATGATGCTTGGCTATATCAATGTCTGCTACAGATTTCAACATGATCCTTGAAGCCGTTACGGCTGTAAGGAAGCTGAGTAATACACCCAAACCGAGTGTATAAGCAAAGCCCTGAATCGGCCCTGTTCCGAAATACAACAATATGAGTGCGGCAATCATGGTAGTCATGTTTGCATCAAATACTGCCTTGAATGCGCGCTTGAACCCGACATCGATTGCTGCCCTGAGAGTCTTTCCGTTCCTTAACTCTTCCTTGATTCTTTCAAATATAATAACGTTTGCGTCAACGCCCATGCCTATTGTAAGGATAATACCTGCTATACCGGGCAGAGTCAGTGTCAGATGCAGCCACGAGAATACAAGCAGCTGAATCACAGTATGCCCGATAAGTGCCACGATTGCCAGTATTCCAGGAAGTCTGTAATAGAAAAGCATAAACAGGCTTACCAGTATGAACGCAACTATCGCTGCAGAAACACTAACACCCAGAGCATTTTCACCCAGTGTCGGGCTTATGGAATTGACCTGCTTCGCTTCCAGCTTGAACGGCAGTGCACCTGACCTTATTGTAGCTGCAAGATCGCTCGCTTCAGCGGCAGCAGTTTTTGCATTCTTATTTCCAAGGGTTATTACTGCATTTCCGCTTGGAATCCTCTCATTTACTATGGGAGCGCTTATCAACTGGTTGTCCATGAATATCGCTATAGGCTTACCTACAAGCCTTCCCGTAGCTTCTTCAAATTTTACCGCTCCATCCTTGCTCAATGTGAGTGCTACCTGCATACCACCTTTTTGAGAGTTGGGTTCGGGTCTTGCATCAACTATGTCAGTTCCCTGGACAACTATTTTTCCTGTAGGAAGGTATGCGCCCTTATCGTCTTTTTTAGTCTCGTCAACTTCCTGGAAAGTAAGGAGGGCCGTCTTACCTATTTCATCTATTGCAGCCTGCGGATTGAAATCCTTTTCTCCTTTTTTCCACGGTATCTCGACAATTATACGTCCGTTCACATTGTCAGTGGTAACTATTCTATCTAAAACGCCTTTATAGTCAAGCCTTTTTCCGATTATAACCCTGGCTGTTTCCAATTCCTTGTCGGTTGGCGGAGTCTGGTCCTGTTTTACGGCATAAAGAATGGCATGCACCCCACCCTGAATGTCGGTACCAGTCCTTATATCATAAGCACTCGGTATTCTTCCAAGTCCCGGTATGTTTGCTCCATAAATTGAAAGATAGGTTAAAATTGCGATTGTGATTATTACCGCGAAAAATTTAACCCCGTTGTTACCTCTCATTTGTATAATTCCCCCTTCTTATCTTTTTAGCGAGCAATTCAGCGTTGTATTGAATTCGACATAATATAAAGCTTGTACCAGATATAACCGGCATACTACTACCTCCATACTAATCAGCTTAACAACGCACATGCCATGCATAACGAAGATATTATATAACTATAAAAAACATACGTCAATACTTATTCCCTCTAATAATACGGTTATCACAGCAAGCGCGTTCCATTGATCATGAGTTGAAAATTCAAGCCGAGGAAATCTGCTGCACGACGGCACATTGTCATCCTTGTAAGGAAAATCTCGAAGTAATCCATAAGCGGGCAGATCTTTGTGTCGATATGAAGATCGAGAAGTGCAGCCTTGCTGTCCCTCTCAACTTTAATACTGGAGTTGTCCACGGCATAGTTTACCCTGTCATGTATGTCAAAAGTGGCGAAATCATTGTTCTTGACCCTGCTCCTGTGAACATCCGATTTGTCTGCCAGGATCAATGCAGAGGAAATGTTGCTGACTGCCGCCCCGGTGTTTTCATCATGGTTGCCTATGGCGAGCATGATTTCTACCGCCTCGCTGTATTCCATTCCCATTCCTGTCAGGATCCTGTAAGCAAGTATGGCACCGGAATGGGCATGATCCACCCTGTTGACGGCATTCCCAATATCATGCATATAGCCTGCTATCTTTGCCAGCTCAACATCCCGCTCGCCATAACCCAAATCCGTCAATACCCTGCCTGCATTTTTCGATACCAGCCCGACATGCCTGAAGGAATGTTCGGTGTATCCTTGTGATTCAAGCTGTTTTTCAGACATCTCCAGGAACATTTTGATTTCCCTGCTTTCTCTTACATGTTCCATAGTGACAACCTGCATGGTTCATTTCTCCCCGGTAACTTTTTGTTCTTTTCTATAGTATGAACCAAACAACGAAAAACATTTATGCTATATTTTATTGTATTATTTAATATGAAGCCTTGTATTCTTCAGAAAGTGAAATGTATTCCTGGGCGTTCTTCAGCAGATTTTCAATTTCCTGCTCTGTAAGCTCTCTTTTGACCTTGCCGGGGCTTCCTAAAACCAGTGAGTTATCGGGAATGACAGTGTTCGGTGTAACAACCGTACCGGCTCCAATCAGGCAATTGCGTCCGATTTTTACACCATCCAGCACTACGGCGCCCATCCCTATCAAGCTGCAATCGCCAATAGTGCAGCTGTGAAGTATTGCACCATGTCCGACACTGACATTGTTTCCGATTCTGAGCTCTGTATTGTGGATGCAGTGGAGCAGACAACCGTCCTGGACATTGGTGTTTTCTCCTATTATTATTGCCTCTATGTCACCTCTTATAACCGCGTTATGCCATACGCTGGAGTATTCCCCCATTTTTACATTGCCTATTATTGCACTTCCGGGTGCTATAAAACATGTTGTGTGAATTTGAGGCATATGATTTTTAAATTTCTGTATCATTTTTTATCCCCGCCTTATAAGATCAAGATTTTTCCATAAAAAGGCTGAAAAAGTGCACCAGCATTATTCCTGCGTCTTTATCCAGAGTGCGCATTCGACCCTTTTTTTCTCCAGTTCACATCCTATTTTATAAGGAATATTGATGCTGTTGTTGAATTGATATGCATTTGCTGCACAACCTCCGCTGCAGTAGAATTTTGCCCAGCACTTCCTGCAATCGGCTTTGGAATACACGTTTGAGCCTTTAAAATCACCCTGTATTTTCTTGTCTATTTCGCCATTGTACACATTGCCCATCCTGAATTCTTCCATACCGACAAACTGATGGCAGGGGTAAATATCGCCAAGAGGTGTAACGGCAACATACTCATGCCCCGACCCGCATCCTCCAAGTCTCTTTGCAGCACATGGCCCCTGGCTTAAATCAATCATGAAATGAAAAAAGTTAAACCCGTTCCCGCTTTTCAACCGGTTTACATACTCAAGTGCCAGGCTTTCATATTCGCTGAAGAGTACCGGCAGGTCTTCCTCCCTTATATCGTAACCGGTATCCTTTGCGGCAACGACCGGCTCGACAGACACCTGTCTGAAGCCTTCATCCGCAAGGTGCAGAACATCCTTTGAAAAATCAAGGTTTTCCCTTGTAAAGGTTCCCCTCACATAATACCTGTCCTGGTTTCTGGATTCCGCAATATCCTTTATCTTAGGAATGATTGCGTTATATGTGCCTGAACCGTCAACCCTGAAGCGCATCCTGTCATTGGTCTCTTCACGTCCGTCGATGCTTAACACTATATTCTGTATATGTTCATTTATGTACTTCTTATTTTCTTCATTCAACAAAAGCGCATTTGTAGTGAGAGTAAACTTGAATTTCTTGTTGGCTTCACTTTCTCTTTCCAGTGCATATTCTATGATTTCTTTAACAGTATCGAAGTTCATCAGCGGTTCTCCACCGAAGAAGTCTATCTCCAGGTTTCTCCTGTTTGCGGACTGGCTTATAAGAAATTCTATTGCTTTTTTCCCTGTTTCCGCCTGCATCATGGTTCTTTCCCCGCCGAAATTACCTGTAGCGGCAAAACAGTATTTGCATCTTAAATTGCAGTCGTGGGATATATGCAGGCACAATGCCTTGATTACCGGCTTTTTATCCCACAAAGGGATATAATCCTCATAAACGTCCTCGGTAAAGAGCTGTCCCATCCTTACCAGTTCATTAATCTCGCTGACCGCTTCTGCTATTTGTTCCCTTGAGTACTTGTCTGACAGCTTGTCCGTAATTTCCTCGCTGCAGAGATGCTCATAATAATCCAGCACCTCAAAGGATATGTCATCAAATATGTGGACAGCACCGCTGTTCACATCCAGTACCATATTTGTACCGTATAGACTGAACTTATGTATCATTTCGATTCTCCGACCTTTTTGCAATTAATTATTGGGCTTTTATCAAAAAAAGTGAAAAGCGAAGTATTTCTCTCACTTTCCACTTTAATGGATTAATACTGATAATGAACTGTGTCTGTTAGTTTTTCTGGCAGCTCTGGTTTGCAACCGTACATGAAGTCTTGCATGCGGATTGGCAGGATGTCTGGCATTCGCCGCAACCGCCGTTTTTCAAACTTTCCTTTAAAGTAGAACCATTTATCGTTTTTATATGTTTCATCGAATTTCCTCCCATGACATTTTTATCATATAATTACAGCAAAAAAATTATAGCATAATGGATTGGTATTGGAAAGAACTTTTTCTTTTTTTTTACCTTTTCTGCCTGCTGCGGGTGTTGTTTTTCATATTGATGCCGACTATTCCGCCCAATGCTCCCGCAATCATACTTACAACCGCCATCACAAGGACATTCCGACTCGCGGTAAAATCGTCCAGCACAAAACTGCTTAGCAAATAGAGAACTGTTATATATATTATACCAACTAAGCCTCCGTTCAGCCAGCCTTTGCTTTTAAGGTTGCGTGTTGCGGTTGACCCGGCTATCAAAATGCTTAACACTGTCGTAATCATGACTGCCGGCGAAACAAGCTTCTCCGGAAAATCAACATAACTCAGTATCAAAGCAAAGATTATAAAAAAAGGTATTATTATTATATAAGATACTATTATTCCCTTTGCTACAGCTGTCAGACCAATGTGCTCTTTCAAAGCTGTCTTTAAACTTTCTCCGGTTTGCCTGACCATTGTGCACCTCCATAGATTATAGTCTATACAATTATAATCTATTTACCGGTGTACAAAGTTAGAACAGGAATTTACGCTTCAATAACCTTCTCAATTTCCTTTATCGCCCATCTCTTGATCTTTACCTGAGTTTTTTCGACGCTGGTTTCAATGGTAATCTCGTCATCCTTGATGTTTACCACCTTGCCCAATATACCGCCGATAGTTGTGATATTGCTTCCTATTTGAAGCTTGCTCAGCATTTCCTTTGTTTTCTTGTCTCTCCTTCTTTGCGGCAGGAAAATAATAAGGTACATAATACCTATCATAACCGCAAAATAAAGAATCGTTCCTACAGTACCACCGTTCATAAATACCCTCCCAGTTTTATTATAATAAGATCTTCCAGATATTCATAAATTATAATATCATCTTTATCATATATATGGAAGAACTATTTTATTATTCAAGTGTGCTGAGTGCTTTGCATATAGCCGAAGGAGCTGAAAAACTCGTTTCTGAAGTCACCCAGTCTGTCCTCAAGTATTGCCTGCCTCACATTCTTCATCAGATTCAAAAGGAACCTTAGGTTGTGCCAGGTTGTAAGCCTTATTCCAAGGACCTCGTTTGCTTTCAGCAGGTGCCTGATGTATGCCCTGGAAAAATTCCTGCAGGCATAGCAGTCACATTCCGGGTCCATACTTGAATAATCCCTGGCGTATGCTGCATCTCTTACAATAAGTTTTCCGCGGCTGGTCATGACTGTTCCGTTGCGCCCTATCCTGGTAGGCAGTACACAGTCAAACATATCTATTCCTCTTATTGCACCTTCAATAAGATAATCAGGACTTCCCACTCCCATGAGATACCTTGGCCTGTCTTCCGGCAGTAGAGGTACAGTGCACTCAAGCATTTCATACATCTCCTCTGCAGGCTCTCCCACACTCAATCCTCCGATAGCATACCCGGGAAAATCAAGTTCAAGCAGCTCATTCGCACTTTGTATGCGTAAATCCCTGTAGGTGCCCCCCTGGACTATTCCGAAAAGCGACTGTTTTTCTGTGTTTTGATGCGCTTCCTTGCACCTTTTTGCCCAGCGCGTAGTCCTCTCAAGTGATTTTTTTGCATAATCATGCTCGCAGGGATAGGGTATGCATTCGTCAAAGGCCATGATAATATCCGCACCAAGGTCATTCTGAATCTGTATTGCCATCTCCGGAGATATAAAATGCCTGGAGCCGTCAATATGGGATTTGAAGGTTACACCTTCCTCCTTGATATCCCTCAGGTCGCTTAGGCTGAATACCTGGAAGCCGCCGCTGTCTGTCAATATGGGCCTGTCCCAGTTCATAAAGCCGTGCAGCCCTCCTGCATCCCTGACAATTCCCTGTCCAGGACGCATATATAGATGATAGGTATTGCTTAAAATTATCTGTGCATCAATTTCATTTAGTTCAGCGGGAGACATTCCCTTCACCGTCGCCTGTGTCCCGACCGGCATAAAAGCCGGTGTGTCGAAGGACCCGTGAGGTGTATGTATTCTTCCAAGCCTTGCGCCTGTCTGCTTGCATTTTTTTATAAACTCATACCTTACTGCTGCCATATTTCACCCTTTATCTTCAATACTTTTAACACCGCTTGTTAAATACATTTTCCTGCACATTAAAAAATGGGCTATTAAAATAAATGATTACTTAATCTAAATTAATATAACCCTTGTAAATGGAATTATAATTTTTTAAACTGCAAGCCGTCATCTCTGCCATATATAAAAATATACTGCACATCGATTAAATTTGTACGGTGATTATTCATCAATACCCTGTGCGTCAGCCGGAAGTGCCCTGGCCCTCGATACCTTGCCCAGTATACCGTTGACATATGCTCCCGATTCTTCACCGCTGTATTTCTTTGCCATTTCAACAGCTTCATTAATGGATACATTCAGAGGAATGTCATTTCTGTAGCTGATTTCATATATACTCAGTCTCAATATGGATAGGTCTACCTTTGAAATCCGGCCGATTTTCCAGCCTTTTGAATAGAGATCAATCAACTTGTCAATATACACAAGGTTATTATTAACACCCTCTACGACATCCAACAGGTATTCCTTGTCTTTTTCGGTTAGAACATTCTCTTCAAGAACAGTCTTGATCTGTTCTTCCCTGTCATCCTTCTGCATTTCCAACTGGTATAAGAGCTTCATAGCAAGTTCCCTGGATGCTC